>CAMWKN010000214.1 GCA_947174825.1 uncultured Clostridium sp. | reverse complement strand
GTACACAATTTTCCGCTTCTTCCAGGGTTCCCACTACCATTGCGGTGTTGTCACACCAACCATTAATTCCCTCCACTTCCGGGTGATTGGCATTGCCCACAATGACGATCTGATCCCCTGCCTGGTACTGTTTCTCCACGATTCGATGGATCTTGGACACAAATGGACAGGTTGCATCCACTACCGTCACACCACGCTGTTCCAATTTCTGGTATAACTGCTTACTAATACCACAAGAACGGATAATCACAGTAGCCTCTTCACCCTCTGCCAGATCTGACAGATCTTCCTGCAACACATGAACACCTTTTGCCTCCAGATCTGCCACCACCTGTTCATTATGAATAATCGGTCCCAGTGTATAGACTTTCTGCGGTTTCTCTGATTCCTGGTACACCATGTCCACAGCACGTTTTACACCGAAACAGAAACCTGCACTTTTCGCCAATGTCACTTCCATGCAAGTCCTCCTTTTTAGCAGAAACAGTATTCCATCACTTTGCACTGCATGCAGAATACAACGGAAATCCCAAACCATCCTTTAGTACGTCTTTGTTCCATAAATTCCAATAATTTCTGAAACCACCTGATCAATGGTCAGATTAGAAGAATCTACAAAAACGGCATCTTCTGCCTGACGTAATGGAGCGATCTCACGACTCATATCCTGCTCATCCCTCGCCTTGATATCTCTCTCAATCTGATCCAACTCACAGTCCATGCCACGCTCAATCTGCTCCTTATAGCGTCTTCTGGCGCGCTCTGAGACAGAGGCAGTCAGATAGATCTTAACATCGGCATGAGGCAATACACAGGTACCAATATCCCTGCCGTCCATTACTACATTTTTGGTAGCTGCCAGTTCTTTTTGCAGATTCAACAGTTTTTCCCGGACTGCAGCATATTTGGATATATTGGAAGTCATCATGCTTACTTCTTCGGTACGGATAAATCCATTGACATTTTCCTCTCCCAATAATACCTGCTGTTCTCCGTTCTCGTACTCAATCGATACCTGTACTTCCCCACATAATTTGGAGATTTTTTCCTCATCCTCTGCCGGAATATTCTGACGCAGAAAATAAAGAGCCATGGCACGGTACATCGCTCCGGTATCCACATAAATAAAATCCAGTTTCTTTGCCACCTCTCTGGCAATGGTACTCTTGCCGGCACCAGCCGGTCCATCAATTGCTATGTTATGCATTTTTTTCCTCCATTCTATTTTTTCCCAGTCATACCGGTACGGAAATCCCCGCCAGATACCCGGTAGACCAGGCAATTTGTAAATTATAACCTCCTGTCAGAGCATCCAGATCCAACACTTCACCGGAAAAATATAATCCCTGACAATGTTTGGACTCCATGGTAGCAGGATCAATATCCTTTACAGAGACTCCACCTTTTGTAATGATTGCCTCATTATAACCACGTAAACCCGTTGGTGTCAATGGAAATCCTTTAATTAATTTCAACAAATGATGTCGTTCCGGTTTTGTCACTTCATTGACTCGTTTTTCTGGATCAATCTGCGACAGACCTACCATAACAGGAATCAACTTCGCTGGAAGCAGCTTGGATAAGCTATTTTTAAATTGAACATTTTGCCGCTCCGCAAAATCCCGCAGCAAACGCTCATCTAACTGTTCCCTCTGAAGCGCCGGTTTCAAATCAATTTCCATCCTTAGATCCCGTATTTCCCTGCCACTTAGCACACTACTGGCAGACAGCACCAGAGGACCACTGACACCAAAATGAGTAAACAACATTTCCCCTTGTTCAACAAAGAGACATTTTTTATTTTGAAAAACACGAAGTGTCACATTTCGCAGAGACAATCCCTGCAAATCCTTGCAATAGCTCTCCTCCATGGTAATCGGCACCAGAGAAGGGCTGCATGGTACCAATTTATGCCCCGTCTCCTGAGCAAAGCGATATCCGTCTCCCGTAGATCCGGTAGAGGGATACGAGACCCCTCCAGTCGCCACAATTACTGCATCGGCTGGCAAAATCCGTTTCTGCCCCTTCTGCTGAATCTCCACTCCAGTAATTTTTGTGGACGTACTGACAGATTCCGAATCTGCGAATCTCTGATTGGGATTTCCAGCATCTGTAACAATATGCTCTGGCGAAACATTCTGTTTCTGTATTTGAAGTCTGTCGACCTTTGTGTGTAATTCTACAGCTACCCCTCGCTTCTTTAGTGCATTCTGCATAGTTCGAATCACATCAGAAGACTTATCCGAAAGCGGAAACACCCGATTCCCACGTTCCGTTTTCAACGACAATCCCTCCGATCCCAAGAAATCCATCATCCTACTGCTGTCAAAAGAATAAAATGCACTGTACAGGAATTTCGGATTGGAGACCACATGTGCCAGCAAATTTTCCACATCGCTGTCATTGGTCACATTGCATCTGCCCTTGCCTGTGATATAAAGCTTTTTGCCTAATTTCTCATTCTGTTCCAACAAAGTTACCTGATGTCCCATGTCTGCTGCCGAAACAGCCGCCATCATCCCGGCAGGACCTCCTCCTGCCACAATTACTTTACTCACTCTGCTTAATCCTTTCCAAAGCAAACGTATACGCTGCTTCCACCGCCTGTCTTCTGCAGGAATTTCGGTCGCCGTTAAAATGGTAATGTCTGCTCTGCGTATCTCCGGCATACCAGGTACCAATATACACCGTTCCTGCTGGTGTTCCATCTTCCCCATCATCCGGTCCGGCATAACCAGTCACTGCCATAGTCAGATCTGCTCCGCTTCTGTTATGAACTCCTTCTGCCATCTCTTCTGCCACCTGACTGCTGACCACCGTATACTGCTCTAAGGTTTCCGCTTTCACTCCCAAGAGCTTCTGTTTCACCCGATTGGAATAGGTGACATATCCTTCTTCAAACACATCCGACGCTCCAGACAGATCCACCAATGTCGAAGCCATCATTCCACCAGTGCAGGATTCTGCCATGGATATATGCAAATTTTGCTGTTTCAAAAGATCTAACAAGTTCTGAGCCGCCTGACGCATCCTTTCCAACTCGACCTTATCCTGCCCAGACAGGAAAGTTTCCGACTCCACAGAACCACTCTGCTCCACCTGCTTCTGCTTACATATTTCCATCATTCATTACCTTCCAATTCTTTGCCAGATAGTCAATCAGTGAAACCACGGTCAGAATCAGGGAGAGATAAATCAAAATCTGCTCCAGCAAATCAATAACGGAACCACTGAAATTGACAATCAATAACACAGACATTATCATCTGCGCCACGGTCTTGCACTTCCCCCACCAACTGGCGGCAATTACCACGCCAGCATCGGAAGCCACCAGACGGAAACCACTGATAATAAATTCGCGACTGATAATCACAATGACAATCCACGCCGGCATACTTCCCAATGCCACAAAACAAATCAAGGCAGAACTGACCAAAAGTTTATCTGCCAAAGGATCCATAAATTTTCCAAAATTGGAAATCAGATTATACTTACGGGCAATATAACCGTCCAGAGTGTCCGTCAAACTGGCAATGATAAAAATTGCAACTGCAATATAATTGTGATATGGTATAAAATCCACCAACATCGCTGCCACAAAAAACGGAATCATAATCACACGAAGCATCGTTATTTTATTTGGTAAATTCATAGTTCTCCTCCAAAACAATTTCCCCAATCAAATCATATTCGTCGGCACCAGTAATCCGTACTTTCAGAAAATCTCCCGACATCAGATCCCAATCAGTCGATACAAAGACATAACCATCCACATCCGGCGCATCCATATAGGTACGGGTAATATAAACACGGTCTTCCGGCAGTCTTCCCTCAACCATAACATCCAGCACCCGACCAATCTGTGCCTCACTTTTGGCAAAGGCAATCTGCTGCTGTAACGCCATAATCTCATCCCGTCTGTCCTGTTTCACTTTCTCTGGAATCTGATCAGGCATTTCTGCGGCTGGCGTGTCTTCTTCCTGGGAATAAGGAAATACACCCAGACGATCGAATTTTATTTCCTGCACAAATTCACATAGTCTGGCAAAATCCTCCTCCGTCTCACCAGGAAATCCGGTAATCAGAGTAGTCCGCAATACAATATCCGGAATCTCTGCACGTAGCTTGACAATTCTGTCAGACAATTCCTGCCGGCTTGTCCGTCTGCCCATGCGACGTAATATCTCATCAGATCCATGTTGAATCGGAATATCCAGATAATGACAAACCTTTGGCAGTGTCCTAATTGCCTGTATCAATTCGTCTGTAATTTCTTCCGGATAGCAGTACATAATACGCAGCCACCGTAATTCCTCAATCTCTGACAAACGCTTTAACAACTCCGGCAAACTCTTTTTTCCATACAAGTCCACACCGTACAGGGTAGTTTCCTGTGCCACTAAGATCAACTCCCTGGCACCGTTTTTCACCAAATGTTCTGCCTGTGCTACCAGATTATCCATAGGCACACTACGATAAGATCCCCGAACCATAGGAATCACGCAGTATGTACAATGTTTATCGCAACCCTCTGCAATCTTGAGATAAGCGGAATATCCTCCGGACATACTATCACGGTCTGTCAAGGGTTCGGGCAGACAATTGATGTCTTTTAGAC
>CAMWKN010000213.1 GCA_947174825.1 uncultured Clostridium sp. | reverse complement strand
ATTACTAATTGGGATTATGAGAATGATGGGGGCTTAGTGTCCTGTTGTGAAATGTCCCGATTCCTTTTTGGAGACAATGACAATAGGTATATTTGGGAAAGGGCTGATCGTAATCATGGATGAAAATTTCAAAAAGCAGCTAGAGGAAAATGGTGTGGATGTGGATGCGACTCTCAAGCGATTTATGGGCAAAGATGCCTTATTCATGAAGTTTATCGTGAAGTTTGCGGATGATGAGAATTGTAACGGGATTCGGGTGGAATTGGAAAAACAGGATATACATGCAGCGTTTGAGCGGGCACATTCTTTAAAGGGTGTGGCAGGAAATCTGGGGATTACCCCGGTGTATGACTTGGCTGCACAGATTTCCGATCTGCTCCGAGGGAAACAGCAGGTCGAAGAAGTAGATATGGATCAGGTTATGGAAGCACAGACCCAGTTGGAAGAAAACTGTGAAAGAATTTGTTGCCTGATTGAGCAATACAAAAGCGAATAATTGTTAATCATGCATTTCATAATGCAGAAATGGGGTGTTTTATGGAAAAGCAGCGGATTTTAATCGTGGATGATGAGGAAGTAAACCGCGCCATATTAAGTGGTGTATTTGAGGAGGAGTATGAAATCCTGGAAGCATCCAATGGTAAGGAAGCTATTAGCCAGATTCAGGATAATTCTGGCATAGTTCTGATTTTATTGGATATTGTCATGCCGGAGTTGGATGGCTTTGGGGTGCTGGAGTACATGAAGCAGGAGTCTATACAGGAAAAGATTCCGGTTATTCTGATTACCGGTGAGACAGTACAGGACAGCGAGGATCAGGCGTATTCCTATGGTGTGGCAGATGTGATGCACAAGCCGTTTTACCCTCATATTGTAAAGCGTAGAGCAGAGAATATTATCGAATTATATCAAAATAAATTACATATGGAACAGCGTCTCAAGGAGCAGGAGGAAGCTCTGTGGGCGCAGGAAAAGAAAATTCGTGAAAACAATGAATTCATGATTGATGCCTTAAGTTCTGTGGTTGAGTTCCGAAATTCAGAGACTGGGGAACATATCAAGCGAATCAAGTATTTCACCAGAATTATGTTGAAATATCTGATGAAGTATTTCCCGAAATATGGTTTGACGGATGTGCAGGTGGATGAGATTGCCAGAGCAGCAGCATTGCATGATATTGGCAAGATCGGTATTCCGGATGCTATTTTATTGAAACCGGCTCGTCTGACTCCGACAGAGTTTGAAGTCATGAAAACCCACACCACGATAGGATGTGAGATGTTAGAAAAGCTTCGTAAGGATGAGGAGCAGGAGGATTCGTTCTATCGCTATTGTTATGAGATCTGCCGTCATCATCATGAACGGTGGGATGGTGGTGGATATCCGGATCATCTGATAGGAGAGGAAATCCCTATCAGTGCTCAGATTGTTGCAGTGGCAGATGTATATGATGCGTTGGTTAGTCCGAGAGTATACAAGAGTGCCTATGCCAATAATATTGCTTATGACATGATTATGAAAGGGGAATGCGGTCAGTTCTCACCGGATGTGCTGGAGTGTTTTGAACTGGCGAAGGTTGACTTCTTCAATATTGTCGAAGTGATTAAAATGTTTACATTTTCGTAATGTAGAAAATTTACCAATGCGGTATCCGTGCGCGGGCGGATACAGGATTGTCTGATATGACGATCGGCGCAGAAAAGGGGAATTTTATGGAACAGTGTAATAGCGATTTATTTCCGGTAAAGTATGCACTGGAAATGGTCATATTATTTGACAAGGCGGGAAAAATTATTTATGCGAATGATGCAGCTGAGAAGAATCTTTCGTATGAAAAGGGGTTGTGTAATAGAAGTATCAGTGATATTTTTCCCAATGAATTTAAAAATACAGAACATGGACTGGAAATAAAATATCCTATCGGTTCTACAATGCGGAATATGGTGGCATACCGACAGAACCTTACCTGTTTCCCCGTAGAGGCGAAAATTATTGAGAGTGATACACAGCCGGATCTTTATGTATGTATGGTCAATAATATTTTAGAAAAGGATTATTTGAGCCGGGAAATTAATCAGGTAAAGCATGAGGCACAGCAGGCGGCAAAGGTTAAATCGGAGTTTGTGGCTAATGTGACCCACGAACTGCGTACGCCGGTTAATGGTGTTCTGGGAAATACCAGGGATTTACTAGAGTTGGAGAATGATCCTCAGAAGCTAAAATTATTACATATTATTGAGGGATGTTGTCAGGATATGAATAAGATTATCAACAATATCCTGGATTTTTCCAAGTTAGAGGCTGGGAAGTTTACATTAGAACCACGGAAATTTCATTTCCGGGATATGTTGGATTATGTAAAGGCAAATCATACCAGCAATATGACAGAGAAGGGATTGGAGTTTTTTATGACGGTATCTCCCCAGATACCGGAGTATATTATTGGTGATGAACTTCGAATCAAGCAGGTTCTTAACAATCTTTTGTCCAATGCGTTAAAATTTACTGCAGCAGGTAAAGTGACCGTTGAGGTCATTCAAACTGCCAGAGTTAAGAATAAGATGGAGTTATTCTTTCTGGTGATAGATTCTGGTATTGGTATTAGTCGGGATGAAAAAGATAAATTATTTCAGAGTTTTTCTCAAGTGGATGCATCCATTTCCAGAAAGTATGGCGGCACCGGATTGGGATTGAATATTTGTAAGCAGTTAGTAGAATTGATGGGCGGACAAATCAACGTGGAGAGTGAAAAGGGAAAGGGCAGTGCATTTTCATTCTCCGTCTGGGTTGAAGCCTGCGAAGAAAACAAAAATGATTTGGCGGGTAATGAGCTGACAGGGCAGGATGTGAATATGTCACCATCGTCATCCCATTCTAACATGTCAGCGTTATTCTCAGAGATGGGAGACGATACAGAGCAGGGTGGTTTATGGCAGTTTGGCAGCGAGGAAAATCAAGAGGCATTAGATAAAAATATGTCAAAATTGATCCTGTGTGTTGAAATGGAAAACTGGGGGAAAGCAGAGATGTTTATGGATACCGTTCGTCAGTTGACGAAAAATGCTCCTCAGGAAGTAGCCCGGGTAGTTCTGAGACTTAAGATGGCAGTACAAAAGGAGAACTACGAAAAAATTACGGCAGAATTTACAAAATTAGAAGCCATTCTGCAGTCAGAGGAGGTGGCTGAATGAGTCACAAGGATGACGGCACCAACAGGGGGACGGTTCTTGTTGTAGATGATGTGGAAATAAACAGGGACATATTGGAACTAATTATTCAGGATATGGGATGCAAACCAGTTTTGGCGGAGAGTGGTGAGGCAGCATTGGAACTGATGAAAACCCAGTTGCCGCAGTTGATTCTGTTGGATGTTTCCATGCCGGGAATGAGTGGTTATGAGCTGTGTAAGAAACTCAAGGGATCAGAGAAGACCAGAGAGATTCCTATCATCTTTATTTCAGCACATAACGGTTCTGAGGATATTGTCAGAGGCTTTAATTATGGCGGTGATGATTATATTACAAAACCATTTATTTCAGAGGAAGTGCAGGCGAGAGTAGGTGCCAGGCTCAAATTATATGAGATGACCAAGGAACTGAAGGAAATGAATAGAAAGCTTCAGGTTTCGGTCAATGCACAGCTGAAACAGATGGAACAGGAAAAGAAAAAGATATTATATGTGTTAGCTGAAATAGCAACACAACATACCCCCTATGATAAGGCTTATACAGAAAGATTGAGTAAGAACTGCAAAACTCTGGCGCAGGGGATGCAACTTTCCACCTTGTTTGAGAAGCAGATTTCGGATACATACATTGACACAATTGGTTTAGCAGCATCGCTTTGCGATATTGGGAATCTGGGTATTCCTAAGGCGATCCTGGAAAAGGATATGGAATTAACGGAAGAAGAAACCAAAGTTTTGCAAAATCATACTAATATAGGCGCCAGATTGCTGGAATCATTTAGCAGTGACGACTATAATGACTTTATCAATATATCAACCGATATTGCCAGATACCATCACGAAAATTGGGATGGCAGCGGCTATCCGGAGGGGTTGAAACAAGATGCAATTCCACTTGCAGCACAAATTGTTTCATTGATGAGTAGATTTTGTACATTAACAGAGAAAGGGAAAAACAGCAAGCAGGATGCCCTGGAGATTATGCGGGCAGAATCTGGTAAAAAATTTAATTCGGATATTTTTGAGATTTGCTGTAAAATATCTCGTCAATTCGTCTAGAATATTGTATTATTTTGGTATAATACTCTGGGCGTCCATCGTGAAATACTTATGTTGCATTAGCAAAATTGACGGAGGATGGAATTTTGATAACAGATGAAGAATTTACAAGAATTTCAGTATTCATGAAAAGAAAATATGGGATAGACCTCAGCCAGAAAAAGGTTATTGTTAATGGCCGTCTGGAGAACTATCTGAAGAGAAATGGATGGAACACCTGCAGCGAGTTTTTGGATGAGGTTAAGAAGGATCAGACAGGGGAAAAGGAAAGAGTTTTAGTCAATTATCTGACCACCAAGCATACCTATTTCATGAGAGAATTTGTACATTTTGATTTTTTCAAGGATGTGGTTCTTCCATGGCTGCGGGTCAAGGAGG
>CAMWKN010000212.1 GCA_947174825.1 uncultured Clostridium sp. | reverse complement strand
TCCTCAAGATTGGATGGAGCTGCAATGCCATAAAATACCCTGTTTCACATATCAATTTTATCATGTCCTGTAGCTTGCTACGGAATTTTTTTACTTTAAATTTCAAAAAATGCTTGACATTTATGACAAATTGTCATAAACTACTATACATAGTTAATGACAAAACGTCACAAACCTTAGGTCGCAATTATCAATTTCCTGCTGAATATCTTTTTAACGATGCCACAGCAGACGAGTATGGCGATCTCCACAACGAACACAATAATCACATCAACAAGGAAAGGAAGATTATGAAAAGAAATAGCAAAGGGCAAACACTAGAAGAATTTCTCGCTGCCTACAAACCTGGCAACTACAAAAATCCCTCGGTAACGGTAGACATGTTGATCTTTGGGATCAGTCCGGCAAAGGATAAACTCAAAATCCTGCTGATCAAACGCAAAGACCATCCTTATATTGGCTGCTGGGCTTTCCCGGGAGGATTCATTAATATTGATGAATCTGCCTATACCGCAGCCTGCCGGGAGTTGGAAGAAGAAACAGGGCTGACAGACGTTTATATGGAGCAGCTTTATACCTTTAGCCAACCAGACCGGGATCCCCGCACTCGAGTGATTGATATCGCTTATATGGCACTGCTGCCGGTAACTACAGTTACTGCCGGGGATGATGCTCAGGATGCAGCCTGGTTTGACGTTACCATGACAGACAATGCCTTACTGATTGAAAATTCAGAGAAAAATGTTTCTATTCAATATCATCTGGAAAACAGGGATTTCAAAAATGGAATACTAACCATTTCGAATCAGGTACCTGTTTTGGAATCGGAGGATGCACTGGCTTTTGATCATGCAGAAATATTATATGAGGGTATCCAGAGACTGCGCAACAAAGTCCGTTATACGGATATTGCATTTAATCTGCTGCCGCAGGAATTTACCATGCCAGAGGTAAAAGCAGTATATGACCTCATATTAGGCACCAATCTTTATCTGAAACAGATTAATCGTATGACTGCAGAATATGTCAAACAGATCGGCGAACAACCACCCAATAGCAACGGTGGTCGTCCTGCCAAATTATATACGCATATCTAAACATTGCTGGAAAACACATTTATATTTATTTTACTCTATCAGCATATGTTGCCCTAACAACACACATTAGAAATAAATTAGAAAGAAGGTTGATATTATGAGCAAAGCATTAATTGTAATCGACATGCAAAATGATTTTATCACAGGTCCACTGGGTAATCCGGAATGCCAATCCGTTGTCCCAAATATCGTACATATTTTACAACAGAATTCCTATGATAAAATTATCTTTACCCGTGACACTCACACAAAAGATTATTTACAGACACAAGAGGGTAAAAATCTTCCTGTGGAACATTGTATCCAGGGAAGCGACGGCTGGAACATCATTGACGAATTATCTGACATCGCCAAAAAACATACTATTATTGACAAAATTACCTTTGGCAGCATACATTTGCCAGATCAACTAAAGGGAATAGAGGAAATAGATCTGGTAGGTGTCTGTACCGGCATCTGCGTTATCAGCAATGCTATGATCCTCAAGGCCGCCTATCCAGAAACTCGCATTTCTGTTATTGAATCTGCCACTGCCTGTGTAACTCCAGAGAGCAAACAGACCGCACTGGAAGCCATGAAATTGTGCCAAATCCAGATTAAATAACTCACACAACTTAGCAATATTTACAAGGAGGAATGTTTCATGAGAAATTTAAGTATGATGATGGACTTTTATGAATTAACCATGAGCAATGGCTATTTTCAGGAAAAAGACAAAGACCGCCAGGTGGCATTCGATGTCTTTTACCGCAAGAATCCAGACGGCGGTGGATTTGCCATCTTTGCCGGACTGGAACAGATTCTAGATTACATCCGTAACCTGCATTTTAGCAAAAAGGATATCGAATATCTCCGTAACCAAGGCATATTTGCCGATGAATTTTTAGCTTACCTGGAAAATTTTCAGTTCAAAGGAGATATCTACGCCTTTCCGGAAGGCACGATCATGTATCCAAACGAACCAATTATTACCGTAGTTGCTCCGCTCATTGATGCCCAGTTAGTGGAAACCGCCATTCTGGCAGAGGTCAACCACCAATCCCTGGTTGCCACCAAAGCAAGGCGCATTGTCAAAGCAGCTGCCGGTCGTTCCGTCAGTGATTTCGGTGCCCGCCGTGCTCACAATATGGATGCAGCTATCTACGGTTCCAGAGCCTGCTATATTGGAGGGGTAGATTCTACAGCAACCGTAATTGCTGGTCAGATGTTCCAGATACCAGTCAGCGGAACCATGGCACACAGTTTTATTATGTACTACAAAGATGAATTTACCGCTTTTCGCAAATATGCAGAAACATATCCTGATGCTACCGTACTACTGGTCGATACTTATGATGTATTAAAAAGTGGAATTCCAAATGCCATCCGGGTTGCCAAAGAAGTATTAGAACCTATGGGCAAACGCCTCAAAGGTGTCCGTTTAGACAGTGGCGATCTTGCCTATCTTTCTAAAAAAGCACGTAAAATGTTAGATGCTGCCGGACTGGAAGACTGCATCATCATTGCTTCCAACAGTCTGGATGAATATACCATATCTTCTCTGATTAACCAGGGTGCTCGCATTGACAGTTTCGGTGTTGGTGAACGCATGATTACAGCTAAGTCTGAACCGGTATTTGGTGCTGTTTACAAAATAGCCGGGGTAGAGGAAGATGGTATTATGCAGCCACGTATTAAAGTATCCGAAAACATTGAAAAAATCACTAACCCTGGATTGAAAAAAGTATATCGGATTTACGACGAAGAAGGGAAAGCTATCGCTGACCTAATTACCAAAGCAGAGGAAGAACTGAACCTAGGCGAAAGCTATCGCTATGTTGATCCGGATGAACCATGGAAACTACGCTACTTTGAAAACTGCACTGCCAAGGCACTGATGCGTCAGGTCGTTTCTGCCGGCAAGGTCATTGAGCCAAAGCACAGCCTTCAGGAAATAGCGGATTATGTCCGTGACCAGCTTACCAATGAAATCTGGGAGGAAGAACAGCGTTTCGAAAATCCACATATTCACTATCTGAATATGTCCCCGGATTATTATGAAATGAAAATGGATCTCCTAAAGGAAGTAAGCAAATAATATCCTGCGATATTTGATTATCAATGGGAATTCTGGTTTTTTGACCGAATTCCCATTTTTAGTTTTGTTCCATTATTCGTTTTTTACTTGAGGTGGTCTATGTATGCTATTATTCCGGCAGTGGTATCCAGCTATTCCCACCATATGTCCCCTGAACCTGTAACCATTTTTCCATCTCCGTATTGCTAACCAGATAATAATGATCCCGTTTCTCTGGTTCCCTTGCCATAGCACATACATCAATCGCTTTCCAGCTGCCGTCTATCAAAACCAGATTCCAATAACATCCCGCACTTTCATTCATAGCAGCAATCGTATAGATCCCTGCTTTTCTGGCAATCATACCAAAAGCCTCCATAAATCCCTGTTCCGAAGATATATTCATTACTAACGCTCCATATCCGGAATCTGTTAGAAGTCCTCTCTTATACTCCCATGTCCCCGCTTCTTTGCTATGTTCGGTATTTTTCATCCAATCTTCCCGTTTACATACTTCTACCTGTTTCGTCAGATATTGCGCAATCCATTTAACCTTTTCCTCATCACTTAACTGATCCGATATTTCTGCTGCTATCTTCTCCGTTGTTTGCTGATAAATATTGTTATAATTATATAAAGTGTCCCCTTCTTGATAATTAATTACCGCATATGTTTTCAGAGGTTCATCTTCTTCATTGCTCTCATATTGATATTGTCCATAGGGTTCATCTTCTTCATTGCTCTCATATTGATATTGTTCATAATGATTATATTTATGGTTACATTGATACAAACCATTAATTCTGTCAAACATGGTCTTGTCTACCGGATATGGCAAATTGAAGGCTCTCACACTCTCTAAACCCTCAGTCAACAAGTCACTATATAATAAATCAAAATCCGCCTGCTCCTCTCTGGACAACTGATCGTAGCCATATACCTCCGGGTGCTTTGCATAGGTCCACTCCCCATACTCCCAATGATCCGCATATTCTGTTAATTCCTTGCTTAACTCTTTTTTCTCTGCATATGCTGACGTGTCCAACTTTCCGGACTCGTATAATTTCCATTCCTTTACAGCATCCACTGGTCGAATCTGTTCCTGCGCCATCGCTGCATATCCCAAGGTTGGTCCAAAAGTAATCAGTGCAAAAAAAGCATAGATTAAGAGATCGATTCCATTTGTAATTCGTTCCTTATTCAGAACTATATTTTTCACAAAACAAATAATGGTAACTATGACAGGTAACAACAGAATTGCTCCGATTCCAAAACCTTTCCAGATCCGTATCAATAATTCCTGCTTAATCAGATCCGAATGTTTCATATACAAAGCGGACATTTGGAACAAAAAGATAGATTCCAAATAGGTTCCCATGATAAATAACATCAACTTGACCTCGGTTGGTCTGCTGTCCCCAATCCCGGACCGATATAGAGCATAATTTTGCTCTACATGATATATCATTTCCAATTC
>CAMWKN010000211.1 GCA_947174825.1 uncultured Clostridium sp. | reverse complement strand
TAGTAATATATAAGACTTGGAAGAGAATTGGAGGTAATTGTAGTTATGAGTAGTTATCAGTATGATGTGAAATCATTGAAAGCAGAGGAATTTATTAATCACGAGGAGATATTGGAGTCTCTGGATTATGCCCAGAAGAATAAGGACAATCTGCCATTGATCCGGGAGATTCTGGAGAAAGCCAAGCTGGCGAAGGGTATCAGTCACAAAGAGGCGGCAGTGCTGATGGAGTGTGAGGATCCGGAGATTAACCGCCAGATCCGGGAACTGGCAATGGAAATCAAGGAAAAATTTTATGGCAATCGAATTGTTATGTTTGCACCATTGTATTTATCCAATTACTGTGTCAATGGTTGTACCTATTGTCCATATCATCACAAAAACAGTCATATTCCACGAATTAAACTGACACAGGATCAGATTCGTGATGAGGTCATTGCCCTGCAGGATATGGGACACAAGCGTCTGGCGATTGAAGCCGGGGAAGATCCGGTAAACAATCCTCTGGAATATATTTTGGAAAGCATTGATACTATTTACAGCATCAAACATAAAAATGGGGCAATCCGACGGGTTAATGTCAATATCGCCGCAACAACGGTAGAGAATTATACCCGTTTGAAGGATGCCGGTATCGGCACTTACATATTGTTTCAGGAGACCTACCATAAAGAATCCTATGAGAAATTGCATCCTACAGGACCGAAACATGATTATGCCTATCACACAGAGGCAATGGACCGTGCGATGCAGGGCGGTATTGATGATGTGGGCTTAGGTGTGCTCTTTGGATTGGAGGGCTATCGCTATGAGCTGGTGGGTATTTTGATGCATGCAGAACATTTGGAGGCAGCCCAGGGAGTGGGCCCGCATACCATCAGTGTGCCTAGAATCTGCCCGGCAGATGATATTGACACAGCAGATTTCAGTAATGCCGTACCGGATGAAATTTTTGAGAAAATTGTGGCAGTGATACGGATTGCAGTACCTTATACTGGTATGATTGTCTCTACCAGAGAATCCCAGAAGACCAGAGAACGTGTATTAAAGCTGGGAATTTCCCAGATCAGTGGTGGTTCCAGAACCAGCGTGGGAGGCTATACAGAGCCGGTTCGTGACGACAGTTCTGCACAGTTTGATGTCAGCGATACCAGAACCTTGGATGAGGTGGTATATTGGTTGATGGAACAGGGATATATTCCAAGTTTCTGTACTGCCTGCTATCGTGCGGGACGTACGGGAGATCGTTTCATGTCTCTGCTGAAATCCGGTCAGATCGTTAACTGCTGTCAGCCAAATGCCTTGATGACCTTAAAAGAGTATTTGGAGGACTATGCTGCCCCAGATACAAAGAAACTGGGAGAGGCATTGATTGCCAAGGAAATTCAGAACGTGCCGAATGAGGAGGTACGGAAACGGGCAATTCAGTATCTGGATGAGTTGAAAGAGGGAAAACGGGATTTTCGGTTCTAGTCAAAAATGATGGTGCATTGCCACTGGAAAAGGAGTTGACGGAGCAGGCATCGTAAAAGTGGGTTTTATGAGGGGGGATATCATGCACATAAAGAGAAAAAAATTACGGATTATTTTGATTATTCTTGCGGTTGTTGTCGCCATGTTTATAGCAGTAGAATATATGATGGAGTATTATACTTATGCAGCCTGGAAGGGAACCAGAGTTCGGTATGGGGAAGGGGAATTTGCCTCAAATAGCTCCTATTATGGAATGATTGACTGCGATGGCGAGGATGATAAGGTAGTGATATGGGAGCGGCAATCCGGTAAGGAGGTATCTAGTTTGGATGTCAGTGATGACTGGCCAAATCAGATTGCTCTGGGGGAGAGTTCTTATTTTCTGTTATACCGATGGGAAAGCGAAGATGGAGACGCCCGGATTGTTCAGTATGATTATGAATCTCAAAAAATGGCGGAATACACATCACCGGATACGGCTGCAATTTTCTGCCGGGATGATTATCTGTTTATTGGCAATTGGAAGAAAGAATATGATGAGGATGACATAGATTATTATTACAATTACGATCCCTTTTATCATGGTTTTTATGCAAATTATTATATTGCAGAGAGTCAGTTTGGTAATCAGCCGGAGCCATTAGAGCCAGATTCGGAGGGACGCTGTCTTCTGGAAAATGAATCAGGAGAGACAGTAGAATTATATCAACATGGAACGGACTATTTCTCTACAGAACCGGTAGTGGAAGACTATCCGGGAACATCCATAGATTATTTTGATGCAGACGACTGGGATGACGATTATCAGGCAGATACACAGAGGGAAGCTGCTAATCGTGAATTGCTGTGCAAGGAGCTTGGCGGAGAGGACAAAGTATATTCTGTGGCAGAGTATCAGGCGGGGGAGATGATCTATGGTGTCTGTAATGTATTAGATAAACCATACATTTCCATTCATCCAATTGAGCCTAAAGATGTCAAAGAGTCCTGTTTTTATTCCATTGATCCTAAAGAGAATCAGCTTTCTATATTATATCGAAGCAATTCCTGTATCGGGCTGGCATTGTCAGAGCAAGTAGCTGTCTATCAGAATGGAAACCAGATTATACAGAGGAATCTCCAGACAGGAAAGCAGAAAACCATTTACACGATTAATAACGAACATAATGTACAGGTTTCCGTACAGGGAGATTATCTACAGGTAGTGGAGGAGAAAAAGCATATGTTTCAAATGGCATATGCTTTGGAGAGGACAGATCCTGTTTTAGTCTGTTGGAATGACTGATATGCACTTATGAATGTACAGGAATTTGCGTAATGCTTTGTTGTAATGGTATCATAGAGCAAAGATGATAAATGGTTATTGTGGAAATGCTATACAAAGATAAGCAGAAGTCTGCAAAGGTTGGTGGGAATGTGGAAAAGAACATAGATATTACTAGGAATGCAGATGGAAATATGATTGTTATAATAAGCAATATTTGTTTCAAAGGAAAACGAAAGATTAATTGGGATGATGTAGAGGCATATCTCAAACAGTATATTGGGGGCTTTTATGATATAATGGAAAGTGGAGATAGGGTGTATATCGGCAGTGATTTTGCTGATGAGTTTGGTGGATCAAATGATACAGCAAGGTTAAAGGGTACACTTGCCAAAGCAAAGGCAAATGCTGTACAGGGAATTCCCAAATTGATAGAGCATGCGTCAGGAAAAAGATATAAGGAAAATCTGGCAGATAAGCATGTACACAATGCAAAGTATGGATGGTATCGATATGATTCAAGGTTTGCGTTGCCGGTTTATGGAAATAATGGGGACGTTGAGAGATATAATGTATTTCGGGTAGAAATATTGATACGTCATGCGGAAGATGGCAAGATGTATCTCTATGATTTAGTAAATATAAAAAAAGAAACGAGCACCCCGTTTGAGCAATAATGCTGTACGGTTACAAACCCATTTCTCTTTAATTATATTTTAGGGGGAAATGGAAAGATTGTCAAGTGAAGATTCTCAATAAATCGAGAATTGAATTTATAGATGATGAAAAATATGTGGTATTTCGAGATTATTCGATTATCTGTTTTTAGATCCTGAAGTATTCTTTTGAGGAGTTGTATCGAAAAAATTAGAAAGTCACTTATAAGTTTTATATAAAATATATAACAGAAAGGAATCGTACAAATGAAAAAATTTATCATGGAATTTAAAGATTTTATCAGCCGTGGTAATGTAATGGACATGGCAGTAGGTATCATTATCGGTGGGGCATTTACCAGTATTGTATCTTCTCTGGTAGACGATATTATTAATCCGATTCTGGGTATTTTTGGCGGTATGAATTTTGACCAGCTTCATGTTAAGTTACTGGGGGAAGCCACCTTGTATTATGGTCGTTTTATTACTGCGGTAATTAATTTTCTGATTATGGCATTGATTATTTTTATTATTGTGAAGACCATGAATACGGCATCAGAAAAGTTGCTGCACAAGGAGGAGGGAGCAGCAGAAGTTACCACCAAGACCTGTCCGTATTGTAGGACAGAGATTGCACTGGAAGCCACCAGATGTCCACATTGTACTTCTGTATTGGAGGATGTGGAGATGGAGAAGATCGAAGAAGACAAAATAAATTTGGAACGATAATATGCAATAATGAAGAGAAAGAGGCTATCTGATTTTTAGGTAGCCTCTTTTGCTTTCATTACTTCAATGCTTCATTCAATTTCTCCGTTCCAGGCAGTACAAAGCGTCCCTCCCGAATAATCGGGATTTGGGAGCCATCTTCCTGGTATACGATAATGTCTCCCAGCTCATGGTAGGGAATAGTAATATCCGTATGACAGTTAAAATATGCTTTCTGCTCTTCGCTATGCCGTAAGCGGGAGTAGTCATTTTCCTTGGCGATCATTTCCTTTCCGTCCGGATTATAGGTACGCATGTCTTCCTCATGGGAAAAGCAGGTGTCACCAATGGCAAAATGAGGTCCGGTTTTTTCCTCAATGAGAATCGGCAGCAGATGGGAAATATTATATTTTTGTCCCATAGCATAGGCGGTAGTGTTGGTGCCGATGGCAAATTCTCCCATCGGTAATGTCTCATGCTGGAATAGCAGATTATCCCGGATATATTTCTGGTTTTGTGCAGCATCGTCATAGTTACTGCACATATA
>CAMWKN010000210.1 GCA_947174825.1 uncultured Clostridium sp. | reverse complement strand
GTACACCGATGGAGCGGATGGCAGAGAAGCTCGCGGATCCTTCTGGGGATACTGAGGAGAGTGCCATCGAGACTATAGCCAGACAGCTTAAGGATGCAGAAGCATTTGAGAAACTGCCAGAGGATACAAAACAGAAGACAGGGGAAACGGAAAAAGCCCCGTCCGAGCTGCATTCAGAATTGCAGTTGTTAAAGGCATTGGAGCAGGAACTGCAGGAGGCAGAAGCCAAAATTGAAAAAACAGTGGCGATTGCAGATAAAGAAATTGAAGCGGCAGCAGGAGAAGAAGCCATCGTTACAGCTACTGCAAAAGAAGTGATTGAGGCAGTAGAGACAAATATACAGAACCATGGAGATAGTCAGCCGCAAGTGGCAAATCAGGGACAGGTTGCGGCAGGAAATGCTGCTAATACCGCAGAAATGGCTGCAACTGGGCAGAAGTCGTCAGCAGAAGATAAATTGCCACAGACGGCAGGGCAGCAGACGCAGGCTGGATCCGTTTCAGCAGCGGCACAGTCTCAGCAGAAACCGGCAGGCAACGAGACAACAGAACAGCCTCGAAAGGTGGCAGCAGGCAGTGGTGCGGCAGAACAATCCCCTCAGAAACCAGCGGCTCCGGCTCCACAGAAGGCGGCAGCAGGCAGCGAGGCTGTGGAAAAGCCTCAGACAGCAGAAGGAGCAGCCGAGGTGGCAGCAACTTCAGAAACGAAAGAGCCACAATCTGCTACGGGAGAGGTTTTGCCGGAAAAAGATCTTCCAACCACCAGAGCATTGCATCGTTCCTTTGATGATGTTTTGATCCTCATTGGCGGGGAGATGGATCCATCCCATTTTGTGTTAATTGGTGACGGCAAGGAGCGGATTTTGGGAATCTCAAAACGGATTGCTGTGGTAATGCGGGAAACAGGTTATCTTAGTTCTGGACGAATTGCCCATATTGCAGCAGAGCAGCTAAATGTTATGGATTTATCTCAGTTTAAGAGACAGCTCAAGGGAAATTGTCTGTTGATTACTAATGCAGCAGAATTGTTATTCCCAACCATCACCCGGGTATTCTCCATTATGGACGAATTTTATGGTGATTTTACTGTGATTCTGTCGGATGAAGGTGCTACGCTGGATCAGTTGTTCCGTTTTGTACCGGCATTGGCAAGAAGATTTAAGTATGTGATTGATATTACACAATACACAGAAAAAGATTATAAAATGTAGGATATAGTAATCAAAGATATTTTGAGCAGGAGGAAAGCACGATGATGACACAGGGAAAAGATACTGTCATTAACGTGATCGGTCATAGCAATCCGGATACGGATTCGGTGTGTTCTGCTATTGCGTATGCCCATCTTAAGAATGAGATTGCAGAGGAGCAATATATTCTAAAGCGTGCCGGGCAGATCAATTCAGAGACACAGTTTGTGCTGCGCCATTTTCATACACCGACTCCCGATTATATGGGAGATGTGAGAACACAGGTTATGGATATTGACGTGCAGCGGGTGCAGGGTGTCAGTGCAGAGATTTCATTGAAAAAGGCATGGGAGATCATGAAGACGGATTCGTTACAGACCCTGCCCATTATTGAAAATGATGGAACTCTGCTGGGACTGATTACGATCGAAGATATTGCAAAATCTTATATGGATGTTTACGACAGCAAGGTCATTGCTACAGCCCATACACCATATCACAATATTGTAGAAACGCTGGATGGAGAAATGTTAAATGGTGTTATGGAGGAGCAGATTATGTCGGGCAAATGCCTGATTGCCGCTGCCAATCCGGATTTGATGGAAAGCTATATTGAGAAGGATGATATCGTTATATTGGGGAATCGCTATGAATCCCAATTATGTGCGATTGAGATGGGAGCAAAATGCATTATTGTATGTGATGGTTCCAAAGTCTCTTTTACGATTAGTAAATTGGCAGAGAGTAAGGGCTGCTACATTATCAAGACACCATATGATACCTTTACGGCATCCCGTCTGATTAACCAGAGTATCCCTATCTGGTTCTTTATGAAAAGTGAAGGATTGATTACTTTTGGATTGGGAGAATATCTGGATGATATTCGTGACACCATGGCAAAGAAACGCTACCGGGATTTCCCAATTCTGGATTGGAATGGCAGATATTATGGCATGATATCACGCCGAAGTCTGCTGGGTGCCAGACGGAAAAAGCTGATTCTGGTGGATCACAACGAGATGGCGCAGGCGGTAGATGGCATTGAGGAAGCGGAGCTGCTGGAAATTATTGACCATCACCGTATTGGCAGTATCGAGACCATGGGTCCGGTCTTTTTCCGGAACCAGCCATTGGGATGTACTGCAACCATCATTTACCAAATGTATCGGGAGCGGGAAGTAGAACTACCAAAAGATATTGCCGGTTTATTATGCTCTGCAATTTTATCCGATACATTGATATATCGTTCGCCGACCTGTACGGAAACGGATCGGCAGGCGGCAGAGGAACTGGCAGAAATTGCCGGGATTGATACACATACATATGCAACAGAGATGTTTGCAGCGGGCAGTAACTTATTATCGAAATCACCAGAGGAAATTTTCTATCAGGATTTCAAGAAATTTGTCGTAGGCGAAGTAGTGTTTGGGGTAGGGCAGATTACTTCTATGAGCCAGAATGAATTGGAATCCATTAAAGATAAACTAGTGCCATATATGGAAAAAGTGATGTCCGATCATGATGTATCAATGATGTTTTTCATGTTGACAGATATTATGCAGGCACAGACGGAATTATTATATCATGGAAATGGTGCATTGGAATTGGCAGTAAAGGCGTTTCATTTACCTTCTGATACAGAACAGATTATGTTACAGAATACGGTGTCCCGTAAAAAACAAATTATTCCTGCAATGATGATTGCGCTTCAGGAATAATCGAAATGAATGAAATAAATATTGAGAGTTTCGCTTGTGAAACTCTTTGTTTTAAAATGCAAAATGCAGGCAGCGATTATTATTCATAATACTAGAGAAAAGAGGCAGAAGAATATGTTAAAAATTGCTATTTGTGATGACAATGAGATCGAGCGTATGATTCTTAAAAGGATGCTACAGGGAGTTTTACAGGAAATGCATCGCAATGCGATGGTGATTGAATTCTCTTCTGGAGAAAAGTTACAACGTAATTTTTCCAGAGGGGATTATGATATCATTTTTCTGGATATTCGTATGAAAGGATTAAATGGAATAGAGACTGGAAAAGCCATCCGGTCAAAGGATGCAAAAGTGGAGTTGGTTTTTGCAACTTCCAGCGATGAGTATTTGCAGGAAGGATATGAAGTGCATGCATTGGCTTATCTGCTGAAACCGTATGATATTAATAAAGTCAGGGAGACTTTTTCTTATTATTTTTCCAAGAACCAGACGGAAACACCGGAGAATGACTATGAGATTCTGACCTTTTCCGTTCAGCAAAAGGAGATTAGCCTGTTACAAAAGGAAATCAGCCTGATTGAGTCAGAAGGACGAATTGTGATGATTCATCATGGTGATGAGGTATACCGGGTATATGCCCGTTTGTCGGAGATTGAAAAGCAATTGGATATGAAAATGTTCCTGCGCTGTAATCAGAGTTACATCATTAACGTGTTAGCGGTAGATGGTGTAATTGATTATGATTTTTATATGCAGGATGGAGGAAAGGTACCGATTCGGAAGAGGGATAAAAAGGATATTGTGCAGAAATACTACCAAAAGAAAAGCGAATTAATAAAGGTATAAGGTGATGGCAGGGATTGTCCTGTTGGGTGCTTGACAAATCCGAATTCCTGCGCTACTATATCAACTAACACGTAGAAGAGACGAGTACATGGCATGGGTGATGACAGAGAGAGATGGATGCTGGGAACATCTTATCACAATGCGATGGAAGACCACCTCGGAGTGACCCTAATCCGGTCCGGCAGACGCCGTTATCGTCAGAGAATGAAGTTGCAAAGGTGAGTTACAGTCAGTAGCAAGTTTTGGGATTTGCTAATTTGTCTGCTGTACGAAGACTTTTGAATAAGGGTGGAACCGCGTAATAGAATGCTATCACGTCCCTTCTGGCAGAGATGCCGGAAGGGGCTTTTTTGGTTTAAACATATTGTTTAAGTTAAAATAGAAAGAAAGGCAGGGAGAATGTATGGAACAGTTAGAACAGGTAAAGAATATGGCTACCACCTGGTGCGGAGAAACAAAAGGTACCGTAACGGGTTTTTTTGAGAAACCGGTGATACGAACCAGGTATCATTTGATTACCACTGGATTGTTGTGTTTCTTAGCAGGAGTCGTGATAGGATTTCTGTGTTCACCGATTAAGAAAGGGATTTCAATTTGCAGTAATAATGTGGATTCTTTTTCTCACAATGATGCAAATGATAATAATCAGGCAAGTGCAAGCACTATTAAGAAAAGCAAATGCAGAAAAAGGAGAGGATAGAGATGAAAGTAACGTTAAAAGATGGATCTTATAAGGAGTATGATCAGGCTATGTCAGTCATTGATATTGCTAAAGATATCAGTGAGGGGCTGGCTCGTGTAGCATGTGTGGCAGAGGTGGATGATCAGGTTGTGGATCTGAGTACCATGATTGATCAGGATTGTAGCTTAAACATTCTGACCTTTGATTCGGAGG
>CAMWKN010000209.1 GCA_947174825.1 uncultured Clostridium sp. | reverse complement strand
CATTACCGCGTTCCCAAATGTCACCGGAACTGGTGGCTGCATTAGAAGATCGGGAGCAGATGATGACAGCGGACTATCCTGCCGGATCGGAGTATCAGAATATTCAGGATGAATATAACAAACTATGGGATCAGTGGAATGCCTTGGAGAGCCAGAAACTGTACTATGAGTCCGGCATGATGCCCAGCCCGGAAACAGCGGATCAAAAAGCAGCGGATGTATTTAACTACCTGTTTAGAACCAACGGCAAAATAGCCTATGCCTGTGCAAGTAACTGCTTCCAGACGGGAACGCAAATTGCAGATTCTGTTATGAAATATGCTAAGTTGTTGATATCTACTGGGCATACCATCGAATATACTGACCTGACATGTAAGCCAGACGCCCAGGAGGGAGATGAAAAAGAAATTACATCCATCAGCTTCCGTCCCCATATTTATCTGGATGGACATTATCGGGAAGACGAAAATGGCGAAAAGGTATTGGTAGACGAATACCCTGCCAGTGGCAAATCAGCCGAAGTAGTTACTCTGGAAGTGGCACAAGGCTATAATACCACAACCGATAACGACGGTAAGACAGTCTATACCAATGATTACTACAAATATCTAAAACGAATTCTGGATACGGCAATGGCGAAATCAGACATTACCGATACGCTTCTGACAATGGATCCTGTAACAGACCATGATATTGACCCAGAAGCCACTACTTATACCGATCCGAATACAAAGACGTCCTACAACCTGCCATCCAATCACTACTCCAAATACTGCTATAACCGCCTGGATTCTTTTTACAATGCTTATGCATCTTGTAGCTCTGTGATTGCTGGCATCAATGGAAACATCCCCTCCAAATCTGCATCTGCGTCAGACACCGACACAGCATCCGATACCGATGCCACATCTGTAGATATCCTAAATTATCTCAAAAAGGATGGAAGCAGCTCCAATATTCAAGAGGATCTGCTAGGAAAATACCATGACTACATGGAACGAATCTCCCGGCGAATGAAATGGCTCCAGAAACAGATCAAAGAAATGGAGGAATCCCAGGCTTCTCTAATGACCAGGATCAATGAAATCAAGGAAACCTGTGATATGAAACATTGTCTGACCAAGTATGCCAATGAACACCACATAGGCAGAAATCTATGGCATGAACTATGTTCCTTCCGACGCCAGGACACCTACCGGAATGATAACTTCTTTGGAGAGGGTGTAGACGATGCCAAATTAATGAAAAATGTAGAAGATCTGCTGAAACGGGCGGAGGAAGAAATCGAATCCGCCTGTAATATTACCTATTCTGCCAGCGCCACCATCAGCAACCTGTTAACCCTGCCAGAGTTTGAACCCTTCTGGGATCAATTCATTTTAGGCAATTATATCCACATGGTTATTGACCATCAAATCCACACCATGAGGTTAATCAGCATTACCTACGATTACTCTGACCTCTCCCACTGCTCAGTGGAATTCTCCGATGTCATTCGGAAAAGCAAAAACAAAACGGAGGAAATTGCTGACATCCTCTCCCAGGCATCTTCTCTGGCATCCAGTGCCAAAACCACTGCCAGACAGGCTGAACAGGGCGCTGCTGCCAAGCTGTCTGTGGATGTGATCAAAAATGATGCCCTGAACCTTGCCAATTCCAAAATCATTACCGCAGACGATCAGAATTTTACCATAGACAAATATGGCATCACTGGCAAATACACCGATCCCATATCCGGCGAGGTGTCCGATGAGCAGATCCGGATCATCAATAATCTGCTGTGTTTTACGGATGATAATTGGCAGCATAGCAGAACAGCTCTAGGCAAAATCAGCTATGTCAATCCAGAAACCAAAGAATACGAAACCAAGTACGGTCTGATTGCTGATACCATCATTGGCAATCTGATGTTGGGTGAAAAGTTGATCATTAGTGATGAAAATGGCTATATCCGAATTGACGGAAGCGGCATCGAGTTGGATGCTGGTACCATTACCTGGAAAAACACAATCACTCAGGATGCAGTAATCAGTCAAAATGCAGTGGGTGGACTTACAGAGAATTTAACCACTCTAAAGGATTTCAAAGATCAAGTCAACACCGCATTAACAGGCAATTCCACTACCGAAATCGGAAAAGATTATGTGATTTCTCCAAAAATCGGGGGAGGCTATCTGTACATCAAGGAAGAAAATAATTCCATAATTCTAAATCCTCATGCAGGATCTGTCAAATTTCAAAATGATAATGATTCGGAACAGGAAAATGATAATATGTTTGAAATTATCAGCAATAATAAAACGGTATTAACCGTAGATAAAGAGGGAAATTTGCAATTAGGATCTGGTCAAATTGGTAATTCTGACACCGTGTTACTGTCTCCTGGTGGTATAGATTCAGAAGCTCCCATCGCTGGTTCGTCTGGAAGTAAGCGCTGGGCATTCACTGCCAATAACACCTTTGGCGTTACAACCGATGGTAAGTTATATGCAGAAAATGCTGAAATCAGCGGTAAAATCATTGCAACATCTGGTGTGTTTTCTGGCGATGTAACCTCCGATTCCATCAATATGACCGGAGGAAACCTGCATATCCCGATTAATACTGACATTGGCGAAACAGAATACAGCGAAAAAATCACAGTATCTACTGGAACAGGCACAACCAATGAAGCTATATTCTCTGCTACAGCATACCCCTCTCATACAGACAATAAAAACAATAATTATTTTGTAGCTTCTCTGCCTAGCCCCTATTTATTTCTGAAAGATGTAATCTATACATTTACCCTGACTATTTCCGATTCCTATGGCTTCCGTTCTTCTGGTATCATGGGACTATTGGCTAACAGCGAATACACCACTCCATTAGGATCTGGTATCCACTCCTATAAATGTATCAAACAGGATTTACATACTTTTATTCTCTGTTTCAAAGGAGATGACAATACCTATTCCCATTTATGCATAGCTCTTGGAGATGTAAGAGACTATAAAGCCTCCTTTTTTAGCTATAGTGTAAGAGCTATATCTCCAAATGAGCGCACCGCTTCCATCAGTCCAACTGCTATATCTGTAATGGCAAATGATGCTGATCCTCAATCTATATCAAAATCTGAACTCCGAAAGAATGGAATCTTCTTTTCTCATGGAAATAAAACAGAGAACTTGTCCTTCAGCAGTCTCAACAATATATCTTCCAGTGTAGATTTTTACGCCCCTAATTTACAGGAAAAGAAATGGAAACGGATTTCACAGAATATAAATGAGTCTAAAACCATTCAAATATCAACTTCCAGTATATTTAGCACGGCAAGCGAAATTATTGTAAGCTTATTCGCAACAAATTCCCATGGAAACTATGGTGGCCACACCTGGCATGTGGATCCTGCCACTGTACCGGATAACGAAAAAGGCGTTGTATTGCTATCAGGGTATAAAAGAGACTCTTCCGAAGGATTCAGCCAAATAACATTGAATCGTAATACTGCAACCGTAAACCACTGTGTGATCATCAATGAAAATCTGATAAACTCAGCAACATTAACCATAAGTTACCGTTAGAAGAGAAAGGACGTGGAAAACATGGAAATTATTCAGGAAAAACAAATTGAAAACCTAATCAAAGATGGTGTAATCATCGCAACACAGGAATACTTATTGAAAGATGATGACACCAGACAGAAAGTCGGTAATGTATTCCGGGAAGCTTACGGAAACTGGAAAAACGACCGTGACCGGCTATGCAGGCAGGAACCAAAGGAAATTGTGAATGCCGTCATGGCAATCTGGGGCGATGCTCCCACTATAAATCTTACCACCACAGAGAAATCAGATAGTCTATCTACCTAAACAATTCGAGACGATGCTACCACAAAACTTGATATTACCAGTTAGATCGTATCAAAGACTACACTAGGTCTGAATTATATTGGTGGATCTCCAGACGAAACACTATATGTTGGTCATAGCAATCGGACAAAATAATTAGTATTAGAAGGAAACAATATTTGCCGGATAATAACCTATATGTTCCTATTGATTTCCAGAATAACGCAACCTTTTATTATGGGCTGCGGTATGAAGAATTCATCTCTCCTATGATCAAAACCATTCAAAAATTAAACGAAGAAATTCAGCAACTAAAAGAACAGATAAAGTCTACCTTATAACAAAATTGTAATTATTTATCAAAATAAAAACCACAGTTAACTGTTGCAACATCCCCAAACATATGATATAGTAAAGCCATCAAAGGAACAACCGCCCACGAGGTGGGTTGACCGAAATATTAAGGCAGCAAGACCACCCGAACACCGACCAAAGTATCAGGGTGGTTTTGCTATGTACACTTACTTAACAAACGTAAAAACGAATGTAAGCAGTGCCAAAAGAAAGAGACCGAAGGTCATCATATCTTTAAAATCAAAATGATTTTTCATAGGCATCACCTCTATTCTAATGGAATGAGGTCAACACACCCAACACGGTTGTTCCATAAATATAATACCATATGGTAATAACTATTGCAACAAAAAAAACAATACAGTTTTTTTACCAACAAAAGAAGAGCAACATTATGCTCTTTTTTGTTTGCAAAATATAACATCGTAGAAGACAAATTGTACATACAATAATTAAATTATAAGGAGGTAATAC
>CAMWKN010000208.1 GCA_947174825.1 uncultured Clostridium sp. | reverse complement strand
CCTCAGTAATGCCCAATTCCTGTGCAGTTTCTCTCACCGATAGGTTTTTAATAGCCAGGCATTGGACAATGGTTTGATATTTGGGTGGCAAATGGGCAATACATTCATTCAGTTCTATATTGTTTGTTTTGGGATCCGCTTCATTTCCGTTCTTTGGCTCTACTGTTTGATCTGACAGATACATAAGCTCTTGCTCTCTTTGTTTCTTGTGATAGATATCAATAGCAGCGTGTTTGATTACGGTAATCATATATCGTTTGGAATCATCGGATCTGGCATCTTCAAAATAAATATTATGCCTCATTAGTTTTAGGAACGCATCTTGTACAGCATCTTCTGCCAGCTGTGAATCCCGCAGGATGCCATATGCAATTTGATACATCTTTTGTTCGTATAATCGATAGCAGCTTTCAATGAACTTTAGCGATGTTTTTTTCTGATGCATTTAGACTCCCTCCTCTCATGCCGTATTGCTTCTCACAACCGTACGCATTGTGATTACATTATATATAACCAGCTGGAAAATGAAAATGTGACAAAAGATGGCAAAAAATGTGGAAAGTCAAAAATTCCCGCTCTTGCAGATATCCAGTGGTTGTGCTATTATGAAAAAGAATGACTAACTATGCCCTGCTATATCTCTGCGATGAGGAAATCGGGTGCGTAGTGCAGTATAGAACCAGTATGGGAATGTACAAAGAATCGAGGGAAACATGGACGAAGAGACAGAAATTTACGGTGGTTTTGCAGAGACCTATGATTTGTTCATGGATAATATTCCATACGATGAATGGCATAACTATCTTTACGGTTTATTGCAGGAGTATGGTGTGACGGATGGAATCCTTGTGGATCTGGCATGCGGCACCGGAAGTATGACATATCGGCTGGCGGCAGACGGCTATGACATGATTGGCATTGACCAGTCCTGTGAGATGCTAGATATTGCCAGAGGGAAGTGTCCGGAAAGTGTGTTATTATTACAGCAGGATATGAGAGAACTGGATTTGTATGGTTCTGCTTCTGCTTTTGTCTGTGTCTGTGATGGCATGAACTATCTGCTATCGGAGACAGATCTGCGACAGGTATTTCATCGGGTATCCCTGTTTTTGGATCCTGGTGGAATCTTCGTCTTTGATATGAAGACAGCACATTTTTACCAGCATCTTTTGGGAAACCAGACCATTACTGATCACCGGGAAGATATGACTTTGATTTGGGAAAATGAATATCATCAGGAAACTGCCATGAATGAATATCTGGTAACAATTTACCAGTTGGCAGATGCAGAGAATGATTTGTTTGAACGAATCGAGGAATACCACAGACAGCGGGCTTATTCGGTTGAACAGGTCAAAGAAGCATTGCAGAAGGAAGGTTTGCAGGTGGAGGCGGTATATGATGCCTTTACCAGAAATGCGCCAGATCGTGAGAGTGAGCGGGTCTATTATATAGCGAAATTAAGTTAACGATCCAAACCGTTGCAGCCGGCATGCAAATGTTGCCTGACAAGCTTGGAATTGTAAGAAGATATTGGAAATAGAGATAGCATGGGAGAGTATCATGAGTGAAGATTATATCGTCAGAGGTATGGCGGCAGATCAGCAGCTGCGGGTCTTTGCCATAACCGGCAAAAACATGGTAGAGCGTGCCAGACAGATTCATCAGACCAGTCCGGTAGCGACAGCGGCATTGGGCAGATTGTTACTGGCAGGCAGTATGATGGGTTGTATGATGAAAGGGGAGAAGGATATCCTGACCCTGCAGATCCAGTGCGGTGGTCCTATTGGTGGATTGACGGTGACGGCAGATCATCAGGGGCGTGTCAAAGGATATGTCAGGGAACCACAGGTAGATCTTCCCTTGAACCCGAAAGGAAAATTGGATGTGTCGGGTGCTCTGGGACCAGGTTTCCTAAATGTGATCAGGGATATTGGAATGAGAGAACCCTATAATGGGCAGACACATTTGGTGTCAGGAGAAATTGCTGAAGATTTGACATATTATTATGCTACATCAGAACAGATACCTTCCTCCGTAGGCTTAGGTGTTCTGGTTGACCGGGAGGCTCAGGTCAGACAGGCAGGTGGTTTCATTATTCAGGTAATGCCTTTTGCGGAGGAGACCGTAATTGACCAGTTAGAGCTTTCTCTGCAGCGGACCGATTCCATTACTGATTTAATGGAACAGGGGATGTTGCCGGAGGATGTGTTACAGCATTTGCTAGGTAGTCTGGAACTGGAAATTACCGATCATGTTGATACAGCGCAGTATTATTGCAATTGTTCCAGGGAACGGGTATTTAAGGCGATCGCCAGTATTGGGCGTAAGGATATCGAGGAAATGGTTGCAGATCGGGAGCCGATAGAAGTAAATTGTCAGTTTTGCGGTTCTCATTATCGATTTGATACAGAAGATTTAGCACAATTATTACAATAGATATGATTGAGAAAGGGTGTTGTATATGCCGAAGACAACAGAGCATCAATTACATAGTGAGCAGCAGGAGGAAATCCAGGTTCGACCTCGACCTGTTATGGTTCGTGTCGTTTTATATATGGCTCGCTGGATATTTCATCACAAAAAGAAGTGCGTTGCCTGCATGGCAGGGATCTTTTTCTTGTCAGTTCTTTTTGCTGCCGTGATGGTGCAGGGAGAGATTTCCAGTGCCACCGCAGTAGGTGAGGTACATATTACCAGTGGATATCTAAATGTCAGAAAGGGACCTGGCATGAAGTATAAGTTTCTCAAGGTAGGTGGCGCTAATGTGACTTTGCAGGATGGGAAACAGGTAACGATCCTGGCGAAGAATGGGAAATGGTATCATGTGAAATTCAAATTGGCAGGAAAATCCCTGATCGGATACCTGCATTCCGCTTATGTGAATGTGCTGACAGGAAGTGTTAGAACTTATATTCCGGCAAAGATATCAAAGGCATCTGTTACGCTGTATAAGGAAGCAAATGCAGGTAGCAATGTTGTTAAGTTAAATGGTGTTACGATGAAACTGGCGAAGAAGGCGAATGTCAAAATTCTTTCAGAGAAGATTGTTGGCAACCAGAAATGGTATCGTATTTCTACACAGAATGGTTCTAGAAAAGTGAAGGGATATATCCGGGCAAAGTATGTGAAAGTGTCCTATAAAAAGGGTATGCCGGGTAAAGTATATACAGAAAGTGCCGCCCAGACATTGCTGAAAAAAGCAGGTGGCAAGAGTGTAGTAAAAGTATCGGGGAAAGGTGTTAGTTTAGATAAAAATCGTCAGGTTACCGTATTAAGTGAGAAAAAGGTAGGCGGAGTAAAGTATTATAAAGTATCTGTGCGGGTAAGCAAAAAGGTTGTTAAGGGCTTTTTGCCGGAATCTGCTGTCAAGTTCCAGATTGTGGAACGGGAGGAAATAGGAGTGATTCCGCCTAAGTATCAGTCACCGACCTCTCAGCCTGCCAAGAAGGATAGTAAAACCAAAAAGACAACCAAAAAGACAAGCAAAAAAACAGGAAATGCGGCATTAACGGATGCACAGTTCAAGAGCAAGATGAAAAAGGCCGGTTTTCCAGCAGATTATGTTACTGCACTGGCTAAGCTGCATAAGACATACCCAAGTTGGGATTTTGTGCCATACATGACAGGGGTTAATTGGAGTGATGCCATAAATGCAGAGAGCAAGGTGGGATTAAACCTGCTTAGCAATAATAAATCTCCGGATTGGAAATCAACGGCAGCAGGGGCATATGATTGGACGAAAGATGCTTACACTGTATATGATGGAACAACATGGGTAACAGCATCCAGAAAAGCAGTAGAATACTACATGGATCCTCGGAATTTCCTGGATAGTCAGGGAATCTTCCAGTTTGAATTATTGGAATACCAGAGTGATGTGCAAACCCAGGACGGTGTGGAAAATATTTTGAAGAATACACCTATGTATAATACAAAATTTAATTATATCAAGTCCGATGGTAAAACTGGTAGCATGAAGTATTCCAAGGCATTTATTGAGGCAGCGAAAGCTTCTAAAGTTAGTCCATATCATCTGGCATCCCGAGTGAAACAGGAAGTGGTTATCAGTCCTGTGATGATGAGTAGTTCGGTTTCCGGTAATGTGGCAGGATATCCTGGAATTTATAATTTCTACAATATTGGAGCGAATAACAGTGCCGGCGGCGGTGCCGTTGCCAAGGGATTAAGCTGGGCAAGTTCTGGAACTGATTACCAGAGACCATGGACGGATCCGTATAAGTCCATTGTAGGTGGCGGACAATATATTGGAAAACAGTATATTAATGCAGGACAGAACACATTATATTTACAGAAATTTAATGTGACCAGCACTTCCAGATACGATCACCAGTATATGGCGAACGTGGAAGCACCAAATAGCGAGTCAAGCAAAACGTTATCAGCCTATGGGGATACTATATCAGATACACCAATTGTATTCTCCATACCAGTATATAACAACATGCCGGCAGCGAACTGTCCAATGCCAGCAGGTGGTGCTAATCCAAATAACTACCTACAGTCTTTGACTGTGGCAGGTTATACATTCAATCAGCCATTTGCACTGGGAGATTATGGTTCCAGAGTTTATACGTTGTCGGTACATTCTTCAGTATAAAGTATTCAGGTCAATGCGTCTCCGGTATATTCTTACGCTA
>CAMWKN010000207.1 GCA_947174825.1 uncultured Clostridium sp. | reverse complement strand
CCGGTCACATATACATACCCCACACCTTTTTCATCAATACTCACGGCATAAGAAGTCATCTCGAATCCATTCATTGACATTGCTGCCTTACATCTTGGAATGTCATCAAGCCCTTTCTGGATTATTTTTTCATAATGGGCTGCCTTCTCCGGGTCGTTTGCCATTTTCTCTAAAATATTGGGGGCGATTACAATATTGTTATACCCCGCTATGCTTGCGCCGAAGTTGTCAATACTCCTTTGGTCGTTACCGATATTTTTCACCATCACGTTTGCTCCATACCGCTGTTTCAGATACTCCACATACTGCTCCTCCCGCGATGCGGAATTATTTTCTGTGGTCTGCTTTACGGTGTCCGCAAAACTGGTTTTCCCTGTAGCATTATTTTTCTGCGCCTTATTCACATACTGATATGCCGACACTATATCATTTACTCCTAACATACTCATATGAAATCCTCTCTTTCTCAATCATTGACAGCTCCTCTGTCAGTCAGAACTGTATCGCTCTCCCCAAAAGGTCCAAGCGAATCATTTTATTATCCATTCGGAAACTTATAGAATACACACTGAAGCATTATTTACCAAATAAAATGTTATTATTTTCTAGCACCTCCCTCATTAAAATTTATGTGCATTTTATAAACTTTCCCATCCTTAATAATAGCAATATATGGTTAAAGGTCAATTACCCTTGCAGAAAGTGGACTTTTTTTTGCAGAAAACGGCACAAAAAAGCCTTCCAGACATGCCATACTATTCTGAAAGGCTTTTTCTTTTACTTAATTTTCTTGTTCAACACAACTTTTGATTTATCATTATTGCCACATTAACTATTAAATCTTAATTCTCTTTCCTCTTCGGTCTTTTCGGCTGATGACCAATTCCCATGCAAATAGGCGGATCACCCCATATATCTTTTTGAACTTCATTGCGGACAATCCTCTCTACTACCTTGAGTGCCATTTTTTTGATTTTTCCGTTTTTCTTCATTTTACACATACCTCCTGTTTTATAATTCTTGCCAAACACATCAGAAACGCACATAATATGATAGCCACTGACATATAGCCAATATAAAGAATATCAACTTTCAGATAAAGTAAAACAGCAATTATCATTACCTCCATTAAAACAACCAGTCTTGCCGCTTTCTTAGACTCTTGCAATTCGCTTTTACTCATATCTATATTAGGATGGTTTATTGTCCCTATAATACAGATTAAAGTTATTGCAAAAAATAGCAGTCCATACATAATAGGCTGATTTATGCAAAGCATAGGTACAATCTGCATAACCACAATATAAGTTATAACCGTCCCTAGATAACACTGCCAAAACTCATTCGCATGAAATCCCCCTGTCCGTTTCCTCAAAGAAAGAAAAAACACAATAAAACAAATCGTGGGTAAAAATTGCCTGAATATCAATCCTAAAAGCAACATGGTTCCAACAGTTATAGCATGTTCAACCATACCTATTAATGCATATTCATAATATGCACAGTTTGATTTGCTTATTATCTTCTCCATCTCCATTTGATTGATGATCTTTATTGCCATCTTCTCTACCATAAATATGCCTCCTTAGTTATTCAGTATGAATTATATATGTGAAATTTCAAGCCATTTTGCAGAAAACGGACATTTTTTGCAGAAAACAGCAATAAAATAATTTTAGAACCAATCATTTTAATATTGCATTCATGCCGGAATAATAATTGAAAAGTAAAATTCTTTATTTTTATCTTCAATAACATATGCTCCACCATATTTCTCTATGATTTTTAACACATTCTTGATGCCTACACCATGTTCTTCCACATTTGATATTTTCGTAGATTTTATCTCTCCATTCTCATATACAACATCATAATTAAATGTATTTTTAACCGCAATGATTATCATATCATCTTCTTTAACGAACTTGAACCTAATTACCTTTTTATCCTCACATGTCTCACACGCTTCAATGGCATTATTCAGAAGATTAGCCAGGATCGTAACCACATCCTCATCATTTATTTTCAGTTCTGAAAGATCATTTACCCTGAACACAAAAACAATCCCCTTTGCGTCTGCCTCCTGATACTTTGTATTTAATATAGCATTTATAATTACATTATTGGTGTTAATGGCATCTGGTTCATTATTCAGAGAGCCATAAATCTTTTTTACATACTCCTCTAATTTGGAATACTGCTTTTTATCCAGCAAGGATTCTATACATGAAATCTGATTTTTATATTCGTGCGTCTTTCTTTTTTGATTATCAAAATTTTCAGAGATAGACCTATACATTTCCAATTGATTTTTCGCTTGAATTTGAAAAACCTTATTTTCATGCATCTTCATTTCTCTTTCCACAATATCGTTAATTAAATAAAATACAACGATATTCATTCCCACCATTCCAAATGCAATAACAGCAAGCAAATTTGCCTGCTCTACTGTCTGTACATTATTAAAAACAGATAACATTGCATAAATAGCTATTATTGTAAAAATAGGAAAAAATAGAAACCTTAACCATTCTGTATCTAACATCTTTTCCATTGACTTTTTTGCAAACCGTTTCCTTATAACAAGAATAAGAAAAAATAGAATCACTTTTACCAGCAGATATGCCAATACAGAAGCGATTGCGTGTTGTTGTTCTGATATTTCCATATCTAAAGACACCCAACTCATAATCAAGAACGCCAGTGAATCCATCGCAAGCAACAACGCATCAAATAAAATAGCTAACACAAAGGATTTTTTCAGGCTAATTTTAACATGCCAAAGCATAAATACAGAAAGCGTTAAAATATTAGCAATCTGCCTTATTACAAAATTTTTTGAAAAGCCAAATGCGAGTAAACATACGCTACCGAGCAACAATACAAACTGTATTACATTAATCCATCCTTTATACCGCACCTTTCCAAAAGTTTCATAAAAAATCTTGCAACACATTATCTCAATAAATATCAACAATACGCTCTGCATTAACTCAAACATCTACACTTCTCCCCGACACGCTATAAACTTTTTCTTTACTTCTGTATACCTTGCTTTCGGTATGGATAACTCAACCCCGTTTGTCAGTATCACTTTACATCGGACAACATTCTTGATATGTTTTGCATTTACAAGATAACTCTGATGTATCCTTATAAAATCATTTTCTGCCAGTCTGGTTTCAAATACATTTAAGGTTTCATACATGGTGTAGACATTCATGTCATCCTCCATAACATGAAACTCAAGTGTATGCAGATTACTCTCAATATACAATAATCTTTCCAGTGATATTTCTTTTCTGCCTTCCTTAAAGTCAAATTCCCTTTTTGTCACAGAATAATTCATTTTATCAATAATGGCATCCATACATTCATTCACTTTGCTCTGAAAGTTGGCATTGCCCTTTAGCAAGTACCTTACAACGTCTAATCGGTATCCTTCCAGCGAATAATCCACATATGCAGTCACAAATACGATAAACATATCCCTGCTCACTTTTCTGATCATTTCAGCCGTCTTGATACCATCAACTTTCTCCATATTGATATCCAAAAACAAGATAGTATACCGCACTACCTCAATTCCTAATTCTATCAATGCCTCCCCGGAGCTATATGTATCTATTTCAAAAACAAGACCTTTTTCCATCATATAGCCGGAGATCAATTCTTTTAGTTCTTCTGTAAAAAGATTTTCATCATCACATATTGCAATTTTGAACATCTGCTTTGTCTCCTCCTTTCCTGCTAATTGATAGCAGCCTGTCCCTGATACTCTATACTCCACCATGTTGTATTTCGACACGTCTTACTAAATACTTTAACTCTTTTTCTACATTCATAGTAAGGTAATGTGACATAAAAAATCTATAATTCCCCTTATTATTTTATTTTTCTTTAGTACATTAGTCAACAAAATTGCAGAAATCGACCATTTTATGCAGAAATTGACATAGACATATAATACAGCAATCAGAATACTAAAATTTGAACCCGTTTTAGTCCATTTTTGTTTTGTTTTTTTCAGAAAAAGTGTTATACTAGGTTTGTTTCCATTTCAACTCTAAGAACAAAGGAGCAATGATATAGATATGAAGATTCAAGACTTAAACATTTCTGCCGCCTCCAAATCTGCCTTAAAAAGCATAGGCTTGACAATGGTTTCGGAACTCGCAGGACAAAACTATATTACTTTAATAAATAAGTTCCCCAAAAATTATAATATTGAACCCCTGATCGACGAATTGAACGCTTTAGGCTATCTGTTACCACCAAGCAACGAAATATCAATCTACGATGTTCCTATGTCGAAGAGATTGCAGAACGCCCTTATAAAAAATGGTGTTATGTATCTTTCGCAGCTTTCTTCCTATTCCAAAGAAGATATACTGCATTTTCGGAACTTAGGAGAAAAAACCATCTTAGAATTGGAACAAATCTGTCAGGAATACAATATTGAAATACGATCTATGCTATCTATCAAAGAATGTTTTGAAAAATACCAGTTTCCCTCAAAAGTTTACCCCATGCTGTTCCAAAACAACATATCATGCATAGATGATTTTAAACATATGACAGCCAATGACTTATACCTTATATGCCAAGAGGATTACAGAATTACCATCCAGACATAAATTATTATGAAGGAAAACCGGATTGTATTTAAC
>CAMWKN010000206.1 GCA_947174825.1 uncultured Clostridium sp. | reverse complement strand
AACGAGATGGAGAGAGGGCGCCGGGGCCCGGAGCTGGGTTTAACAGACAGTCATAAGACATAGCATCTTTGTAACAGCGCTTGGATACCAAAGCATCAAACACATCTGCCAGCGCCATAATACGGGCACTAAGCGGAATCTCCTCTCCTGCCAAACCAGAAGTATAACCGTTGCCATCCCATTTTTCATGATGATATTCTGCCACCTGGGATGCAATCTCAATATATGCCTCATCCTCCACATCCCGGAATACTTCCCGGACAATGCGACCTCCCTCCGGGGCGTGGCGCTGCATCTGTTCAAACTCCTCTTCCGTCAGCCGTCCCGGTTTTTGCAGAATTCGATCCGGCACAGATATCTTGCCAACATCATGCATTGGCGCTGCCTTCACTAGCAACATAATATATTCATCCGTCAAAATATCGGTATACAGACCGGCTTCTCTGGCTTTTTTCGCTAACATTTCCACATACTGACTAGTCCGTTTAATATGTTCTCCGGTATCTCCATCCCGATTTTCAATTAAATTTGCCATGCCCAGAATAATATTATCCTGCATCGCCATCAAGTGCTCCACATGCTTCATCAGTGTATTGTGCTGTACATCCATGGCACGTTTCAGATCCTTCTCCTGCCGTTCCATACCACTGGTACTTCTGACGCAATAAGTCAGGCACATTACCACCGCCACAACGATGCAGACAATGCAAACATACTCTGTAATCTTTGTCAATCCAATATAATAATCCATCTGCCCTCTGGCATCATCCACCACATTGTCAATTCTATGTTCAAATTGTTCAATATCCTTATCCACATCTGACAGAAATTCTTCTAATGTATTATTTACATAATAACTGGCAGTATCCTGGCTGCCTTTCTGACATAACTCCAGTGCGATCTCTGCATTGGTCTGATAGCCGAAATAATCCGAATACACGATATCGTACTGCTTTTCCATATCAGAGCCTTTGATCTGCTTCTCCAATTCGGAAAACATTGTCTCCAATTTCTCACGCAGTTCTTGCTCTTTCTGGATATATTCCTCCATCTGTTCTTGATCTTCTACAATCACACAACTTGCCAATACTGCCTGATGCTGATATAACAAAGCGGATATCCGCAGAGCAGATTCCTGCTCCTTCATCGCATCAAGTGCCACATTATTGTAATTAGATGACAACTGCTTAATATCATATTGTAATACAAATTCTCCTGCTATCCCAATTAACCCTGTTAATAACACCACGCAAAATATTTTAAGTGGTATTCTTTTCACTATGCTACCTCCCTAATGTCGTCTCTTATGTCTTTTAATCCTCTGTTACCTTCTCCATAAACATTTACAATTATAACACACCCATCCCCATCATGCCAATCAATTACCTATTCCGTCTCCCCCTGCCCTTGTGAAAACAAATCACTGCGATTTTTAAAGTATCCACGGCATGCCAGTACAATAGGAACAGTACTGATAATTCCTCCGATATCGTATGCAGTAAAAATCGGCATACCGATCACCAGAGAAGCCAAGCCATCATAAATAAAATGATAGCTGCCTGCCAGCCCCATAACAAAAAGATACACGATAGGCGCTTTGGGGTGAAAATACCAAAGAAGCTGTCTGGATACAATGGACAAAATAGCAATGATAAATCCCAATATTGCCGTAACTACCTCTACCTGCTTTAATGCCGGATATTTAAGATACAATGCCTCTGCAGTACCAAAACCATTCATGATCCCCTGCAAATGTGTCATTCCCTGTGCCACATAGATTACCGCAAAAGCAAATAGATGAAAATATACCGCAAACTGATACCACTTCATAGGATGACTTGTAATGATAACTTTTTTTGTCAATGCTGCCTCTGTCCTCCTCCATCAAGAATTTAACTCCTCTGCCTTACTTACACACTTATTGGCGTAATGTCTTCTTACGCACTTTAATCTCATACATCAAACGATCCGCCTCAGTTACCAGATCCTCTAAAGAATGTACCTCTTCCGCAGGTCGTACACAATGACCACAGCTGCATGCTACCCGATATGGCCAATTATTCATTTCATTATAATGATCCAGATAATCTTCCACCCGTCTGATATAATCTTGTGCTTCATTTTCGTGTTCCACGATACCGAATACCAGATATTCATCACCGCCACTGCGACAGCAGACTTCTCGCCGTTCGGATGCCTGCCTTAATGCATTTGCTACCTGCACAATTGCATTATCTCCAGCTGCATGTCCATGATTATCATTAATTGGCTTCAAGCCATCCAGATCCAGGGCGATACACATCACTTTCTTATCATCACGTCTGGCAACATCCAACACCTTATCCACATAACGCTGCATACCAAAACGGTTATATAACTTTGTCAGTTCATCCCGGACATACATACTATCTAATTTATCTACCAGGGAATCCTTCTCCCGCAGGAGACAGAAATCACTAATAGCACTGTTAACAGTAGTCAAAAAGGTATACAACATACTAATCTGCTCCATATGATGCTCCAACGGAATCCACATATAGCCAATGGTCCGCTCCTTCATATACAAAGGAATAAATACGCACTGCTGCCGCTCCTCAGCATCTAATTCTAACGGCGGCAAAATATCCGGATAGAACACATTCTCAAATTCCGGTGTAGAGCCTTTGTGATATTTCACGAGAACCATGGAGCTTGAATATCCCATTTTCTTGTTTTCATCATCAATTCCACGTCCAAAAATATCATCGCATAGACACAGGTATGCCTGCTCCCACTCAAAAAAGGATAGATGCTGACAAACCACCTGGATGAGTTCTTCCATATTTTCCACCATCAGAAAGTCACGCCACATTTCCGAAATATTACGGATAAAAATATCCCGTTCCGTAATACGCTGAGATTTCATGCGGTTCATCTCAAACACATCTTTTTCCATTTCCTTCATACAGCCACAACTTTGCTGTAATACCAGGTGAGCCGGAATCTGCCGCTCCTTCTCTGGCATTTTTCCGTCCCACAATTCCCGCAACAAATCAACAGCGCCAATCCCCGCCTCAAAAACAGAGCGTTCCACCGATGTAATAGAAGGACGGTATTCATCGGAATCCTGCAGATGGTCAAAACCAGTTACCAGAACATCATTCGGCACATCATATCCCAAGTCCTCCAAGTACTTGATTACGAACAATGCCATTGCATCATTGGCACACACAAAGGCATCTGGTATCTCATGATCCTTCAAATACTCCTTTACCACATCCACGGATTTGAGATAAAATTCACCATACAGAATCTTGCTCTGATCAAAAGGAATCCCTTCCTCCTGTAATGCATCCCGATACGCATCTTCCCGCTCCATCGATTCTTTATTTCCCTCAAATCCAGATAGAAAAACAATATTTTGACATTTATGTTCCCGAATAACATGAAGCACCATTTCCTTCATTCCTACAACATCGTCAAAGGATACATGGTAGCAGCCCTCTTGAAAATTATTGATACTAACAACCGGCATATTGTGTGTATGTGCCTTTTCTACGATCTCCTGCGTCACATCAGCACGTAATATTTCCCCCAAAATAATAATACCGTCAAACATTTCATAATCTGGCAGTTTATATATCGCACTCTCACCATTTACCACACTATCCGATAACGCCGCCTCCGCATAAGTTGGTTTGGTCATCAGACTTCGAAAGATCAGTACATTATAATCATACTTTTTCCCCTCCTGCATAATTGCTTCTATCATAACCCCTTCTAATAAAGCATTATCGCCTTCGGAAAATAATCCTATTGTCTTCCGTTTATTCATCCTGTGTTATCCCTTCCCTTCTAAATATCAAAAACGCCGATCTCTAAATATATTATCTTTAAGTTTATTCCATTTACACCTAATTTTCAATAAAAAAACACGTTTTTTTATTTTTTTGTATCCATTTTTTCTTCGATAAAACTATGAATCCCCCTTATTTATGGATATTTTGCATATAATTGCCAATTCTATCTGATATATTTTCACATATTGTTGATAAGAATTCTATTAGTAGATTGCTTTTTTTTGATTTATACTGTATACTATATGTGGAGTTTGTTGTAGTGTTTTTTACATGGAATCTCATGTAAAAAATAAAAGGTACAGCACCTGGGGAGGCAGTTATATGAAATCAAACCATGATATGGAACTCGCAAAAAGAATTCGTCAGATTCGTATTGACAACCATCTGACACAGGATCAAGTTGCAAAAGCCTTAAATGCGACACCTGGTTACATCTGCAACGTAGAAAGCGGACGTACAGCTATGTCATTGCGCATGTTGGTATATTTTGCAAAATTGACTGGAGAGTCTCTGGACTCATTAGTTGGTAGCATCGAAAAAGATTATCAGCCTACAGCTTTGGATCATGAAATTTTAGAATTATTAGCTAATTTTTCGCGTGATGAGAAAGAGAAATTACTGGCTACATTGAAAATCTGGAAGCGCTAACTCAAAGGAAGCATCAGAGTATGATCTCTGAAATAATATGATGTACACAAAAAAGGGAAGAAGCATATCGAAATTATTTCGATCGCTTCTTCCCTTTTTTATCGAATAGGAACTTCCTCCTATTCGATAAAAAACACTTTGTGTTCTAATATAGAAAATGGCTGCCATCCTATTCAAATGCCTGCCGAATAC
>CAMWKN010000205.1 GCA_947174825.1 uncultured Clostridium sp. | reverse complement strand
GAATATAATTCTCAACTTCATCCTGCACCATGCCCTGCAGAGAATCTCCTCGTCGCACCATATCCCGAATATCACTGGAACTAATATCCATGCGATCCATTTCCACGATCTGTATCCTCGCCTGATAGTTCTGCGCCAACCACTCTGCCCTGGCTCTAACTTGCTCCTGGCTCATACCATAACGGCTGATTGCTAATATCTCCACCCGGCTCATTATTTCCTCCGGATGATACCATGTTTCCAACTGAAACAGTGAATCTCCTCCCAGAATAAAATAATAGACATGCTCCGGATTCTGCTCCTGCAGCATCCTCAAAGTGTCTGCTGTATAGGTAGTGCCATCCCTCTGTAACTCAAAGTCTGAGTATGCAAACTGTGCTTTGTCCTGAATTGCCAGCTTTATCATAGCGGCACGATGAAATTCTGCGGTAACGTTTCGATTCTGCTTATGGGGTGGTATTTTAGAAGGCAGGAAAAGCACTTGATCCAGGTCTGCCTGTCGGTATGCCTCCTCCGCCATCTGGATATGTCCCAGATGAATGGGATCAAAGGTTCCACCCAGAATGCCGATCCCTGCCATTAGCGGTCACTCCATTTCAGTTGCTTTCCCGTTGCTTTCTTTCCACTACTATTCTGTCTGGCAGCACTTTTTGCCACAGCATTTTTTGCCACAGCATTTTTTGCCACAGCATTTTTTGCTGTTGCAGACTTTCCCCTGCTCTGTCTGGCTGTACCCTTTGCCACAGCATTTCTTGCTGTTCCCGCTTTTCTCTTGGCAGCACGTTTTCTTTTTTCCTCTAACTCGTAATTCTTTTTGTACAAGACAATTTTCTTCCCGATAACCTGTATCACCTCGGATCCGGTACGCTCCGACAATACCTGTGCAATCTCTCTGGGATCATCCAGACAATTTTTTAATACACTAATCTTAATCAATTCTCTTGCCTTTAGGGCATCTCGAATGGCATCCACCATCTGTGGTGTCAGACTGGATTTGCCAATCTGAAAAATACTATCCAGCTGCATCGCCTGTGTCTTGAAAGCGGCTCTCTCTTTACTAGTCATATCAATCTCCTATGCCGTTTATTCCGGCTTCTATGATTAATCTTATCTCTATGTTGTTTTGCACATTATGCAAGATCTTGCAATCTCTGTTTTAAAACACGCCTTATCATTATATACGGAAATCCACTTTTTGGCAAATAATAGGCTGACCGTTTGTATTACTTAGGTAAATACTGTACTGCAATTCGGTTTTCCGGCTTGACATCACACAGGTAAATGACGATTAGAAACATCCATTCTAAGGGTTTCATGCATATATACACAATATCCGCTGCAAACTTCGTCCGAATTAACCTGGCAACCGGCAGTCCATAGCTATCATATACATTCCTGACCAAACGATGAAACCCGGGCACTCTCTCCTCCAAAATTTGCTCAAAGGCATTGGCAATACACAGCTGGCGATTTACCACCACACGATGTCCATGACGTTCTCCCATCCGCAATGGTTTCACAATCTCTGCATGTCCTCCCGCCGCAACCGTACACAAATAATGTTCATCTACAAAAACATTTGGTGGCGCAATCTGTTCCGATAATCTCCAGTCGGCAGTCTCTGTCCATGCCTTGATCACATAATCCGGTCTCTGCCCAAACAATACCAGAATGCAGAGCACCACCCCCAATAGCGGCAGCATCATAACCAAGGCAAAAACCGGCCAATAGAGTGCGTTTGCCAATTTATCCTGAAACATCTGCAATACTGTTCCTGCTCCGTCCCGAACATCATGCTGTTTCTCCATTTCACGCCACTCTATTATCTTATAACGGATGGTTTTCATGGCAATCATGATACAGTTAAGTGGAAACAGGCACAAGATACCATTATCCAGACTACCGATCTGTATACACCACAGGATACACTGCAATACTCCGATATACATAGCAGATATGGACAATACAATAACTAATGGCGGCAGTTTCTCCAAGCGGAAAAAGTTCAGCACCAGATACCCCATCACGCCAACAGCACACAAGACAAACACCGTAGGCGCTGCACCTGTCCATACTGGTTGATGTTTTTGGGAATTTTGCAACACCTCATTCCACTTTGCATCCATAACGATATTCCATCCAACCTCCAGAAACTCAGAAATCAGACAGGAATCAGTGAACCCCAAAATCAATGTAATATATTCAAATCGCTTTAAGTTCTTTCTCCATATAGGATCCTTTGGAATATAAAACAATGCGATCAGATTAATCAAGGTCAGAATAAGTGGATAGATGAAGCATAATCCAATTAATAGCACACTAAAAATAAACTCCCCAGTAGATGCTGCCCCATCACTCATACCAAAAATAAAAGCAGCACAAACACTTAGCAGCAGAGAAGATAAAACTGGTTTCCTTTTGATAAATTTCTTCCCATCTGTAAACATACATCCTCCTTCCAACGTCCTAAAATATCAAGCTAATTTCTCCCCATTATATTACTAAGTCAATTATATGTCGAGGGGTTCTCTTTCCCTTAGCAATCATAAACCTTTTTCACCTTCGCCAGTACATGGTAATGAACGCCACAACCTTTACCGAATTTGCATTCTCATTCAAAACAAAATAAATGATAAACAGTAATGGACCTGCACATAAATTTCAGCTTTACTGCATATTATGATAGTAATTTTCGTATACAGGACGGAATCTCTATGAAATCAATTATTCCTTTCCTAGCAAACATCAGAATACAGAAAAGACTCCATGGCAGACTATCTGTCCCAATTTTGGTACTCTCCCTCTCTCTGAGTATGATGGGAAGTCCTGTCGCATTACAGGCAGAGACGGTTTCCCATACCAATACGCTGCAAAAGCAGAAAACACAGGCATCTGGTGTCGGTTCAGAAATTCTCAGCAGTGCCAATACGCAGACTCCAGATTCTACAGCCAAATCCCTTAGCGAAAACAAGGCGCAGGCTCCGGATTCTACAGCCGAATCTCTTAGCGAAAACAAGGCACAAGCTCCGGATTCTACAACCGAATCCCTTAGCGAAAACAGCACACAGACTCCAGATAATAACAACTCTGAGAATTCGCCAAATACAAATGAAACAGTACAAAATGCGGCAGAAGATAACACCTCTGGTGGTCCTTCCATTACTGCCACTGCCGCTGTCCTGATTGACAACCACAGCGGACGCATCCTATATGAAAAAGAGAAGGATAAAGAATTAATTCCGGCAAGTATCACGAAAATCATGACCTTGCTGTTAATCTTTGAGGGATTAGAACAGGGACGGTATCAGTTAACGGATGAAGTAACCGTCAGTGAACACGCCTCACAGATGGGGGGATCTCAAGTATATCTAGAACCGGGAGAAGTTCAAACGGTAGAAACCATGATTAAATGTATCAGTATTGCCAGCGCTAACGACGCTGCTGTGGCAATGGCTGAATTTGTGGCAGGATCGGAAACTGCATTCATTGACCAGATGAATCAAAAAGCTGCAGAGCTTGGTATGGAGCATACCCACTTCATGAACTGCAATGGTCTGGATGACAGCATTGAAAGCGGACATTACAGCAGCGCTTATGATGTGGCACTGATGTCACGGGCACTGATTACGGAACACCCAAGCATCACCAATTATTCCACAGTATGGATGGATACCATCGTACATAAAACAAAAAAAGGCGAATCTGAGTTTGGACTGACCAACACCAATAAATTGATCCGTACCTATCAAGGTATTACCGGATTAAAAACAGGTTCCACCTCCAAAGCAAAATACTGTTTGAGCGCCACAGCTAATCGAGATGGCATTGACTTAACTGCCGTCATTATGGCAGCACCTAACCACAAAGTACGATTTACCGAAGCAGCTTCTTTATTGGATTATGGATTTGCCAACTGTACTGCCTTCTCGGAAACAATGGACGATATTCCACTTACCACGCAGAACATTGCTGGAGGAACCCAGGCAAAAATCACACCCCGGGTGGAGAAGAATTTCTCTTATGTCATGTGTGGCGAAGAACGCAATCAGACACCGAAACGGGAAATTACCTATCGCCCAAATCTGACTGCCCCAATAAAAGAGGGCGAACCCATCGGCAATGTAACCTATACCCTGAATAACCAAAAAATTGGTTCCATTCCCATTGTAGCTGCAGAAACCGTTCCAACGGCAAAGTATATCCATATTCTGAAACAGATGTTGGAACGTATTTGTTGCAAAAAGAGTTGAAGTATCACTAACACATGACAATACCATAAAAAATGGCGTGTTTTCCACTGAAACACGCCATTTTAAGATTTTTAATCCTCATCTTTCGATGAAGAATCACCACCACCTCCGGGATGATAGGAAAATTCCTCCTTGCCATCATAATCAAAGACAAATTGCTTTAATGCTTCCTGATTGGCACTGGTATCCCAGGAGCCACCGCCTCCTGCTGTCATAACAATACTGGAGCCACAGGAAAATTCTCCATTGGCAGCACTGCGGAAATAACCTGCCACTGGTATCTGCAACTGTTTGACATCCATGGTTCCCATGGTTACTACATCTTTCATATAATCGAAAATCTGGTCATTGGTCAGATCCGTTGTGCCATTATCAAATACACTATTAGCGATATCCATCCAATCTGACATTGGCATTTTTTTAACCTTATCA
>CAMWKN010000204.1 GCA_947174825.1 uncultured Clostridium sp. | reverse complement strand
AAAGGGTCCATTTGCAAGTTCCTTAGCCATGTTTGCGGCAGGACGTGCGTTTGAGCAGGTTCGTAATTCGATAGGTTATCCCAAATTAAATGTTAAAATTGGTGCCACCCATGCGGGAATCTCCGTTGGAGAAGATGGTGCTACCCACCAGTGCTGTGAGGATATCGCTCTGATGCGTACTATTCCGGGCATGGTAGTGATGAACCCTTCCGATGATGTGGAGGCAAAGGCAGCAGTGAAAGCTGCTCTGGATCATCAGGGACCGGTTTATATCCGCTTTGGTCGTCTGGCAGTACCTGTCATCAATGACAAGCCGGATTACAAATTTGAGATTGGAAAAGGTGTGGTACTCCGGGAAGGAAAAGATGTTACTCTGATTGCTACCGGACTGGAAGTATCCGAGACTATGGATGCGGCAGAGAAATTAGCAGCAGATGGCATTGATGCCAAAGTCATCAATATCCATACCATCAAACCATTGGACGAGGATCTGATTGTGGCAGCAGCGAAAGAAACTGGAAAAGTGGTTACAGTAGAAGAGCATTCTGTCATCGGTGGTTTAGGCAGTGCTGTTTGTGACTGTCTGTCTGCGAAAGCACCAACACCAGTGTTAAAGATCGGTGTGAATGATACCTTTGGCGAGTCTGGTCCTGCAGTAGAGTTAATTAAAAAGTACGGTTTGGATAGTGAAGGTATTTATGCGAAAGTGAAAGAATTTATGAAATAATGTTCGCGAAGGCAAAGTGAAACACATGGTAGGAAATAGCAAAAAGTTTACTTTTTAACTATTTCCTACCATGTGTTGAGCGTGCACGCGAGCCATGAAAACAAGTTGTTTTCATGGCTTTGCCGAAGCGAATGCAAAGACCGAGACGCCAGTCGAGGTGGCTTAGCCGAAGCGGATTCAGAAATATGATACTTTAGACAATATATGAGAGCCTTTCAGAATACTGACAATTAGGAAGTATTCTGGGAGGCTTTTGGTTTTCTGGAGTTTGTGTTATAATAATCCGTCAATCTGATAGACTGGTTTCTGGGTGAATCCATGAAATAAAAATTAAGTACAAAAAAATACTGAACCGTTTTGGTCTTTCAGACAGAATATATATGAAAGGCCTTTTTTCTGTATTGGAAAATACTATTTTAGTTATAGATACGGCATGTGACATGCATTTATTGATGGGAGAGGGGGAACGAAATATGATCAATAGAAAGGAGGGGGAAACTTGAGGGATACGATACAGCTGCTGCTGGATACCGTCGGAGATGATCTATATCGCTTTTGCTGTCGCCTGACACGAAATCGAATGGATGCGGATGATCTTTATCAGGATACTTTTTTGAAAGCATTGGAACAGCAAAGACGATTAGATCCTGTTTCTGACAGGGAACAGGTAGAAGCGATACGGAGAAATCGAAATTTTCTGATGGGGATTGCAGCCAATCTGTGGAAGAATCAGTGGCGCAAAAAGAAGAAAGAACGAAAAAATTTGTCTATGGAAAGTGACGAGTTTCTGGAGATACCATTGTCGGATGGAGAAGATATACAGATGGATTTGGAGCGCAAAGAGATTCAGGCAAGGCTGACTATGCATATTCGTGCTCTTCCGGAAAAATTAAAAACAGTTATCTATCTGTATTATGCGGCAGAGATGCAGACGGAAGAGATTGCGGATACCTTACATATTCCCAGAGGAACGGTAAAAAGCAGACTGTATCTGGCAAGGGAAAAATTAAAGAATAGTTTGGAGGGGGATGGCTATGAAATATGATTTGGAAGAATTAATGAAAGAAAATATGAATATACAGGAAACTCCATCGCAGGAATTGAAGGAGAGGATTCTGTATCAAGAAAAGGAGGAACTGACTATGCGAGATAAAAGAAAATTAATGAAATTTGTGCCGAAGGTAGCCGCTGCTGCCGTGGCAGTGATGTTAGCTACCGGTGGGATTGCTTATGCAGGTACCAGCTTATGGAATCACTATGTGGCAGAAGATTTCGGGGTAGCAGAAAATGATACGCTGAAGAAAGATTTGAATGAAAAGGGCTTTGCCCAGCAACCACAGGTATCAGAGACGAAAAATAATCAGGTTTCTGTTACCGATCAGGATATTACCGTATCCGTACAGCAGACTCTGGCGGATGAACATGCTGCCTATGTGTGTTTTGAAGTCAAATATGGAGATCAGTATCATGTTGTTGATAAGGGGGCAACAGAGATTTCTGACACTGGTGTGGCAGGACCAGAGTGGGTAACCTTTCAAATGGATTCCGGAATGGATTTGAATTACTGTGGAAGTATTAGTAAGATCATAGACGATCATACGATCCTGTACGATTATTTTCTGACGACATCGGATGAGAAAGATAGTTTCAAGGATGGAAGAATCAAGATGAACATTTCTGCATTTACGATGGATCAGAAGAAATTGGATGAGAACCCGGAGATTATTGCCAAGGATGGTAAATGGGATCTGGCTTGGGATCTGTCTGTAGGTACCGAAAAACGGGTTTATCATTTAGATCAGACTTTGACTTTAGGGAAAGATAGAGTGGTCTTAAAAGATCTGACCATTTCACCGCTTTCTGGTGAACTGACTATGGAGAATCTGGATGGCGTATCGATTAGTGAAATCGGAGCAGTAATCAAAGATACTGGAGATGAGGATCTTGACTTGGATGAAAATGGAAATCTGAAAATAATTCGTTATATTCGTACAGGTGGAATGGAACATGAGGATGAGATTATGAAGAAATTATCAAAGGGAGAGACACTTTTGTCCATGGATACCTACGCCCTGTGCTTGGATGACAAGGATTTTGAAGGCATGGGAGGTATCAGCTTTGGATCTGGAGATGGAGATTATCTCTTTGCACAGTTTAATAAAGTTCTGGATGTGGAGAAAGTGACTGGAGCCCGTGTGGCAGGACAGTATATTGATCTGACATCGGTTTCTTATGAGACGGTACAATAAATGGAATGATATATTTTTTCTGCCTCGTTAGACGATAACATTAGGGGTGCAATCTTTTTACAGGATTGCACCTCGTATTTGTTTGTATGATTTTAAAGCATTTTTTGTTATAATAAAGCAAAATGATGACGGGGAGGAATTGTAGCTATGGAAATACGAGTTCTTCGCTATTTTCTTACGGTGGTAAGAGAAGAAAGTATTACAAAAGCTGCCGATGTGCTTCATATCACGCAGCCTACACTCAGTCGCCAATTGTCCCAGATGGAGGATGATATCGGAGTCAGGTTATTTCACAGAGGTACCAGGAAAATCACATTGACCAATGAGGGAATGCTGCTCCGAAGGAGAGCAGAGGAAATATTGCAGCTTGTGGATAATACCGAAAAAGAGCTGGTGGAGCAGGAAGAACAAATTGAAGGGAAAATCACAATAGGCTGCGGGGAACTTGCCTCCGTTCAAATTTTGTCAGAATTGATTAAGGATTTCAGCCAAAAGCATCCCGGTGTCAGCTATGATATTGTTACGGCAACGGCAGATTTGGTAAAGGAGCAGATGGATAAAGGTCTGATTGATATTGGTCTTTTACTGGAACCAGTGGATATTGAGAAATATGAGTTTATCCGTCTGGATACGAGAGAAAACTGGGTTGTGCTAATGCGACCAGATGATGAACTTGCAAAAAAGGAATCTGTTACTGCGAAGGATTTATCAGAACTGCCCATGATTTTGCCACGACGTTTGAATGTGCAGGGCGAGCTTGCAAGTTGGTTTGGGGATTACTTTGCAAATCTTAATGTTTTATTTACCAGCAATCTGAACACAAATGGAGCGGTAATGGTAAGGAATGGATTGGCATATTCGGTGGTAATTGAAGGTTCTGTTCCTTTCTGGGACCAGTCAAAGATAACATACCGTCCCTTATCTCCAGAATTGACAGCAACCTGCGTATTGGCATGGAAACGTAAGCAGCCCTTTAGTCTGGCGGCAACTAAGTTTATAGAACATGCAAAATGCTTTTTAGGCATGAGCAAGACATAAGATTTAAGTATTTGCTATAAATTGAATAGGAAAATATAATGTAAGTGTGCAAGGTTTTGAAGTTTCACACTTACTTTTTTCTTGCGACAAGCTGGCTCGAGATGAGTTAAACTATATGATTGGAGAATGAAAGAAAAGGGGGAAAGTAAATGTCTGTTTCAAAGAAATTATTTAGCAGAAAAGAATTATTAAAACTGATATTTCCCCTCATGATAGAGCTTACTCTTACTCTGTTGGTGGGCATGATTGATTCGGTGATGGTTTCCAGTGTGGGAGAGGCAGCGGTTTCAGGCGTATCTTTGATAGATACGGTATTTCAGCTCTTGATATATATTTTTGCGGCTTTTGGAACCGGAGGGGCAGTAGTGGCTGGACAGTATCTTGGTGCAGGAAAGAGAGAGGAAGCAAGGGCTACATCAGGACAACTGGTATGGTTTTCCGGTCTGGTATCCATAGGAATTATGGGATTGATCTATCTCATACGAAAGTTTCTCCTTACCGTCGTATTTGGTGCAATAACACCGGAGGTATATGGATGCGCCGACAGCTATCTGCTGGTGGTGCCCTTGTCCATACCGGCGTTATCAGTTTACGAATCCGGGGCAGCGATTTTCCGCACGATGGGAAATTCCAAAATTACGATGTACCTTTCCGCCATGATGAATCTGATCAATAT
>CAMWKN010000203.1 GCA_947174825.1 uncultured Clostridium sp. | reverse complement strand
ACCAAAGGCAGTATAAGGAGACAGTAAGATTTTAGAGAAATTATATATAGAAAGCAGGTGTTACTGTGACAAGAGAAGAAGCATGGAGTTTATTAACCGAATATAACAAAGAAGAATTTCACTTAGAGCATGCCCAGATTGTGGAAAAGACCATGATGTATTTTGCGGACAAGCTGGGGTATGGAGAGGAAAAAGAATTCTGGGGCATTGTTGGTTTATTGCATGATCTGGATTTTGAGATGTATCCGGAGGAACATTGTATCAAGAGCCAGGAGATTATGCGGGAGCGTGGTGTGGATGAGCGGATCATTCATGCAACGGCAAGTCATGGCTATGCGATTACAGTGGATATTAAGCCGGAACACGAGATGGAAAAGGTGCTGTATGCAGTGGATGAACTGACAGGTTTGATCGGGGCAGTGGTTTTGATGCGCCCTTCTAAAAGTGTGCAGGATCTGGAATTAAAATCGGTCAAGAAAAAATATAAAAGCAAGGGATTTGCAGCAGGATGTTCACGGGAGGTGATTGAACGTGGTGCGGATCTGTTGGGATGGACACTGGATGATTTGATTGTGCAGACCATACAGGCACTGCGGACATTCCAGGATTAGGAGCAGGAGGTTGATACAGATGTCACTAGAGTTGCGATATATAGAACTAAAAAGCGGATATGCAGATGACGGTCCAGCCTGGATTGGTCGTGTGAAAATTTCCAGAACAGGAACTACCATTTATTTTAACGATCACGCTTATCGAAAGTATCACGGAATCAGCGGGAATTACATCGACATCGAAACGGAGGAAGAATACTGGATTTCCGGTGTGAAGAAAGATGGAACGGACAGACACTGGGATGGTTCCGGGAAGATCGTTATGGATACAAAAGTGGTAGATGAATATTTGGAGTTGATTGGTAAAACAGAACTGGATACCTCTAAATTTATTCTGGAAGAGATTCCGGACTGTTTTCCTGTGGAGCGGATTCATAGGCGCCTGAATGATGCTGGTGTATCCTGATGATATTACAAACGTATTTAATAATAAAACAGGAATTTATTGGAAGTATTTGCTGAGCAAGGAGGATGAAATGAAAAGAAAGATTTTAATTTATATAATGATATTGTCCATAATTATGGGAAATGGCATGTATTTTAATTTATCCATTTCGGAGGCAGCAGATAATGATTTAAATAGTATTTGTGTTGATCAGGTATACTCATTTTCTTTTCGTACTGATTTTTATTTGACATGCAGTATCAAAAGTAATAAAAGTTCTATTGTGGATGCTTCTGTAAAACATGGTTCCTTAAATTCCAATCAAGTTATGATCACTTTGACTGGCATTAGTGAGGGAACTGCTGAGGTAGAATTGTATGCGGGAGCTTTAACCCTAAAAACCTTTACGGTAAATGTAGTTAAACATTCAGAATTGACATTTGTTGAGGGGAAAGATGCGACATGTACAGAAGATGGCTATAAGGAATATTATGTGTGTGATCAGTGTGGTAATGCCTTTTCTGATGAGGAGGGAAATGATATCTTGGCGGCTGATGATTATATGATTTCGGCAACAGGTCATACAATAGAACAGTTAGAATATATGTTACCTACTTTTGACAGTGCCGGTCATATTTCTTATTATCACTGTAATGTGTGCGATGCGGGTTTTTCAGATCCGAAAGGAGAGCTTGAACTGCCACCACATTCCTATGTTTTACCACAATTAGACAGTAATTCCGTTCTGGCAAGCGGAATAACTTTAAACATTTCCCAGTTAAAATTGTTTATAGGCGAAAGTGCGGATGTGAATGCTACAATTAATCCCACCACTTCATCTTTTCCGTTGAAGATAACATCTTCGGATAAAAATGTTGCAATTTTAAATGATACAGGAAAAATCTATGCAGTGAGCAGTGGTACATGTGATATTATGTTTGAAACAATTAATGGGATCTCTGCTGTATGTAAAGTTACAGTAGAGGAAAAACCGGAAGTAAGCAATACATTGAAGATTACTTCGGTATCTATGAATCATAAGAATGCTTCGCTGAATCTATCTACTTCCGATAATAATTTATTTAATCAAACTGTGACCATTTATGCGAAAGATGAAAATCGGCAGATTATTGGAACCTGTACAACCAGTTTTACAAAATCAAGTTCCAGTGCATATATGGATTTTTGCCGTATCGTAGAGTGTGGGGAAAAAATAGAATTTTATGCACAAAAACCAGATGAAAGCTTGTCTCCATCGGTAATAGAGAAAAAAGCTGCCTGCGGAACAAAATCGACTGGAAAGTATTCTGTAGGACCGGACGGAGCGACAGGTTATAGTGAGAAATTAAAAGGAATTGGCGGCACTGTTACTGTAAATGTGAGTGGGAAAAATTACACAAGTGTCATTGATGAGCAGGGTTTTTGGTATGTTGATTTTGACACTCCTGTAATGGAGGGATTAGAAGTTATCATACAGGAAAAATGTCATGCTGGCTGTGAGTTTCAAGAACGAATTGAAAAATGTGTTATCTCAGATATAGAAGATGATTTTCGCTATATTCCAGTAGTCTATACAAGTTATGTTTGTTTAGATAGCGACTATTTCACTCCTGATAAGGTTGCTTGTTTATACTATAATGGAAAGGAATATATTTTGCCAGATACGCCATCAAAGGCTACGATAAACTATTCCTATTATTATTTACCAGAGCAATTAAAAGCTGACAGTTATGTATCCATTGTGATAAAAAACAGATATACAGGAATTGTATTAATGGATTACGATCGGAAGGTGAAATCACAATTTCTTGATATGTCGACTCCGATATATTATGAAAATGCTAACCAGATTTCTTTTAGCGTTTATGATGATGGTGATTTCAAAATTACGATATATTATTCTATAAATGACAAAACATATACACAAAAGATAATGGGATCTGGTACATTACATAACGTGTCTATTCCGTTATCAGAAAAATATGAGAATGGAACGATAGTCTATATCTGGCTGGAGGATGAAACGGGATATTCTACGTCGAAAATGACTTGCAATATTTCGTATACCAACATCGGAAATAATAATGGCGATAATGATAACAGCAATAATAATAGCGAAAATAATAACAATAGCAGTGATGGCAATATTAGTAATAACGATGATGATGAAGATGATGAAGATTGGGATATTGATCAACCGAAACCAGAAGAATATGCCACAAAATTAAAGGTTTCCAAAAAAATTTCCATTGCTGTTGGTACCAAACGAAAGATATCTGTAAGAAGAGCAAAGTCTAATACGAAGATGCCAAAACTAAAATGGAAATCGTCCAATAAAAAGATAGCAACAGTAAATTCATCGGGGCAAGTAAGTGCTCGTAAAATTGGGAAATGTAAAATATCTTGCATCATCCAAAATGGAAAAGGAAAAGGGAAAAAATATACTTGTACCGTTAGAGTGAGAAAAAATACATGGACGGGATACACGAAATCAGAATTAAATGTTTTCGGATATCGATATGGGCAGGTTTATTTGGAAGTTGCTAAAGTGTATTATTCTGGAAATAATTTAATTGTTAAATGCGTTGTCCTTAATAATAGAATGTTTCCGGCACAGAAGTTTGCAAATCTTAAGCTTAAGATTTTGACGGAGGATCATACTTTGATCGCTAAAAGAACATTTTGGAATTATCCATTAAATTTAGGGAAATATTCGAAAAAATATGTTACTTTTACTTTTCCGAAAAAATATCAGAAAGCAAAGAAAGACCTTTCATATTATGGTGTGGATATTGATTATGATTACACTTATGTCTATACTATAAAATAGTTATGAAAGAGGAATGAGGTCATAGGAATCGGGATAGAAAAAGAATGCACCAATCCTGTAGTTTATGGATAAAACTACAGAATTGCAAGAAAACAAGGACTTGTAATTTTTGGGAAGTATGCTACAATAGATACATATGGTCTGGGAACGGAATGAAATTCCATGACTAATAGAATGACATTATGGATACGGAGGAAATGAAATATGAAACATATTCAGACAGTGAATCGTGCGAGATTAGAGGCAACAGCAAAAAAGGGCGGATGTGGCAAATGCCAGGCTTCCTGCCAGTCAGCATGCAAGACTTCTTGTACTGTAGGTAACCAGAAGTGTGCTAACGACGAGAATAAGTAAGATGGATACGGAATATCCGTAACACAAAGCAGCAAACATAGGAGTGGCTGTTGCAGAATCTGCAGCAGCCATTTGCCATGTTATCAGTAGGATGGATAGAATATGGAACAATTTTGTGTTCTGGTAGCATTGTATTTACCTGAAATGGAGGATGAATAAATCGTATGATACATAAATTTAAAGCGAAAGAGATAAATATTTTATTGGATGTCAACAGTGGTGGTGTCCATGTGATAGATGATGTAACTTATGACCTGTTGGATCTGGTGGAGCCGCCCTTTGCAGAAGTCTGTCCGTCTGATGTGCTGCAGCAGTTGTCAGATCGATATACAGAGACGGAAATCACAGAGGCATATGCCGATATTTTAGAACTGTATCAGCAAAAGCTGCTCTACAGTGAGGATGTGTATGGAGATTTTGCCAATACCGCAGTGGAGTCTCCTATCAAGGCTCTGTGTCTGCATATTGCCCATGACTGTAATCTGCGCTGCAAATATTGTTTTGCTTCTACCGGAGATTTCGGT
>CAMWKN010000202.1 GCA_947174825.1 uncultured Clostridium sp. | reverse complement strand
AATTTGAGGATGGAGAGGTTGATGAGTCATATCAGTCAATAGTCCATGATTCTTATGTAGAGGATAAATGTGGGGATAGGGAAGATATTGCGAGCCAGAACATAGACCAGGATACGCTATTAAATGGAGGAATTGGCACTCAGCAGGAATCAGAGAATAATGATAAGGTTTTGTTGAAAAAAACATTTTCAAAAGCAGAGACAGTATCAGAGGACTTCTTGCTTGATGAGGGGAAAATCACTATGCAGGTATTAGAGAAAATGTTTCTACATGTGCTGTCAGTTCGCCATATTGGGAAAGAACTGTATTATTATGATGGTTACTGTTATCGTCAAGGGGATAAAGAAAAAATTAAAATGCTGATTCGCAAGAATTTGCCTATGGGAACTATGCAAAAAATTAAGAATATGCATATGTATTCGGAAGTTGTTGACTATTTGAGGATAAACCCTGATTTAGAGTTTGATGCGAGGGAGCTGCCACATCGAGAGGAACGATATTACATTAGCTTTGATAATTGTGTGGTAGATGCCAAGACTTTGAATACTTATGAACATTCGGAAGAATTTCCGTTGTTTTTTCGTATTCATGCTAAATATCAGAAAAAGTCTGAAGAGACTCCTGTTTTTGATGAATTTTTGGAGGATATTTCTATGGGTGATGAGGACATAAAGCAACTGATTTATGAAAGTATAGGCTATGTTTTTACCCATTCTAATGATGCAAAGATATTTTTTGTGTGGGGTAAAGCACCTAATAGCGGGAAAAGTATTTTAGGAGAGCTGATAAGTCTTTATTATGATGAAGACTGTGTTATGAATATCTCTCTTCAAGATTTGAATGAACGATTTGCTTTAGGGGATATATCACAAAAGGCAGTATCTATTCAAATGGATTTGTCAGCTGAGTCTGTGAATGCTGGAAGTGTCGGAATTATTAAGAGACTTACGGGGGATCATAGCATCCGAACAGATAAAAAATTTATAGATGCAACGAATGTTATACACCATATGCGATTTATCTTTGGTACAAATGCAGATATAGTGTTGAAAAAACAAGATGAAGCATTCTGGGATAGGATGATAATAATTCCATTCATGTATTCGATACCAAGGGACAGACAGGATAAAGATTTACTGTCAAAATTATTGAAAGAGAGGGATGCTATTGCTTCAAAAGCAGTAAAGGCAGTGTCAAAGGTAATAGAACGAAACTTCCAATTTACTATACCAGAAGCAAGCAGGCAGATGTGGTTAGAGTGGTCCAAAAATACAGACTCCGCATTTCAGTTTATTATGGATGAATTGATTGAAGTTACCAATAATGAGAAGGATAGGATATCCACAGAGGATCTGTATGAGGATTACACCAGCACATGTAAGGAAAAAAAGGTTACTGCAATTTCAAAGACTCATTTTTTAAATGGTTTGGAGTCAGTATATGGACTGCAGAAAAGAAAAGTTCGTATTCATGAAAAGAAGAACCCGGTGGCTTGTATTTTGGGGGTTAAAAGAAAGAGTGAAGGGTAATTCATTCCTGTTAAATGATATATTATCTCATTAATGAGAACGGAGGAGGTGTCTATTATGTCAGAGAAAATGTTACGTGTTAATGATATTGCAGATGTGATGGGCTGTTCACTTAAGAAAGCCTATCATATAGTAAATCAACCCGATTTTCCTAAAATTACAATAGGAAGAGGGTATTACATTCCGGAATCAGCTTTTGATAGCTGGATTCGAAAGTATACTGGGAAAGAGTATCATCTTGTATAAGATGGCAACTGAATCCTAAAAATTAATAACAGGAGCTGCGTGTATGATTTTCAGAAGCGTAGCTCTTGCCATTTGTTATACTGGAAGGAGGAGATGTTATGGTAAAGAACAAGGAGGAAGTGATTCCAAAACTGCCTTATGGACAAGGAACAATTAGCTGGATGCCGGATGGGGAAACCTTGATTTACAAAAAGAGTATCAAGGGGAAGCGTTATTCGGTATATGGTACTTCAGTAAAAGAAGTGATGAAGCGGATGACAGATTTGGAGAAGGAAACGAATAGAGCATTGGCAAAGAAGGAAGTAATTACTTTAGCAAATGGTATGTATGACTGGTTGGAAAAATATAAAAAGCCTAAATTGAAAAAGACCAGTTATGATACACTGCGAAAGACGATTACATCCAGAATTGACGGTTATGATATTGGTAGTACCAGAGTGTCAGCCGTTGATTCAGATATGATACAGACGCATATCAATGCGTTGAATGAGATTCATCATTTATCATATTCTACCATTAAAAAATGTTATGATGCACTGAATGATTTCTACCGGAATCAGACGCTTCAGGGGAAGATCGAGAGAAATCCTATGTTGACAGTAGAAATGATTAATCGGGAAAATATCATTAAAGCCGAGAAGGGGATAGAATTTTTTGAGGAAGATGATATTGAACGCTTTATTGAAGAAGCATCTGCTTTCTTGAAATGGAGTAAAAAGCCGAAGTATCAATACGGATTTTGTCTGTGTGCTAATATTTATTTGGGCTTGCGTGCAGGCGAGTTGCTTGCGCTTCGTTGGAGGGATATTGACTTTGAAAGAGGGAGTATCTATGTGCATGAGAACCTACAATTGGTTAGCAATCCGAAGGGAAGTCCTAAACAGGTGTATGAAACACAATCTCTCAAAAATTATCAGAATCGCCATATTCATATGAATCAGCGGGCACGCTATTTCTTAGAACTGCAGAAGGAATATTCCCAATATACGGATCCGGAGGATTATGTATGCAGTACAAGGGAAGGACATCATGCAGCGATTACTTATCTGTCCAGTAATATCAGAAAGATTGAAGATGTAGCGAAAACTCAGGTGCGATCCAGCGGAACGCATATTATTCGGCATACCTGTGCCAGTTTGTATTTTCGGAAAGGTGTCCGGGTGGAATTGATTGCCGCTTTGCTTGGTCACAGTGTGGATGTTTGTCGTGATACATATATTCATTTTGTGGAAGAACAGAAGAAAGCGGCGGTAGAACTGATTGATGATTATGAGACTGATTAAATTTCTAAAATCCTTGGAAAGTCACAGAATATATGAATTTCCAAGGATTTTATTATCCTATAAACCACTTTTCAGCTGTAAACCACTCTTGCTACCTTCATAAACCACTTTCTAAACCACTTTGGATACAAAAACCTGCCATTTTCGGCTTCTAAATGCCAATTTTCTTCTTATGTTGGCATCTTAAAAACCGGAAAACAAAAATCCCCTGAATGCCTATATTTCAAGGTTTCAGAGGATTTTCTCAGTAACAGGGGCACCAGGAATCGAACCCGGCTCTGGAGTTTTGGAGACTCTTATTCTACCGATGAACTATGCCCCTATATGCTTGGCTTTGTGAGAATTTCACTCACAAGCGACTAGACTAGTATACATGATTATACCATAAATGTCAAGAATTTTTTGCTGATTCTTGTAGTTTGTAACAATTTTTATATTCCATTGTTTTTCTTAGATGGGGGAATATATAAGGTCTCATTCATCCGATGTCCCATCATATTCAAACGTATATTTTTCATAACCGTTAATGACAGTGGTATGCTCTTGGTACTTACATTCCCTAGGTAGCTTATGGTTATAATTCAGGTGCATGTGACCATGCAGAAAATATTTCGGCTGGTATTTATCCAATAATTTGCGAAATACTTTAAATCCGGTATGCGGTAGGTCTTCCCCGTCATTTAGCTCATAAGCCGGAGCATGGGTTACCAAGATGTCAAAGCCACGATGAAAAAATAATTTGGGAAATAATTTCATTACGCGGCGTGTCATTTGTTTCTCTGTGTACTGGATAGCGCCGTAATTATATTGCATGCACCCGCCCAGTCCTAAAATTCGGACACCATTAAACTCATAGATGGTATCATCAATGCAGATGCATCCATCTGGAGGCGTATCAATATAACATTCATCATGGTTGCCATGAACATATAGAACAGGGGCTTTGGTGTAGGTTGCAATGAAGGACAGATAATGAGGTTTTAGGTCGCCGCAGGAAATAACCAAATCAATGCCATCAAAGCGGCCTTCCTCATAAAAGTCCCATAAGTATTTTGATTCCACATCTGCCAGTACAAGTATTTTCATAGTAGAGATGTTCCTTTCTGCTCCGGTGTAGCGGTATCCAGTCCACGTAGTTCTACGACTGGTTTTGCTGAATCTTTCAGTTCCTCGAGTGTAGGGATTTGTCCCACTATGTTTTCTGCCAGCCAGTTCATGGTCAGAATATCTTCCGGATACAGAATATCTGTCTCAGAGATGCGTTCGACTCCATTCTGGTCTGTAATAGGACCAACGAATGGATGGAACACGCCCTGCTTCATTAAGTTTTTGATCAGTCGTATCAGTTTCTTGGTTTCTGCCGGGATGCGTTTGGAACAAAATACATCAATTACGCCAGCAGATAATCCCCACCAATAGTTCATTGCTTTGCTTTCTCCAGAGGCGGCTTCCGTCTGCAGGGTTCCCTGAATAATACTATTGACCAGACGTTCGTAAAAGACACCCCAGTTATAAATTGGCATTGCCAGATTGGTTTTTTCTCCTTCATGGATGCAATACAGTCCAAAGTTTTTGTTGTTGCCATGAGGTGCTGCCATTTCCTGTGCCGAGATATAATTGATCTGTTCATTCCAGAATAACTGTTCCGCAT
>CAMWKN010000201.1 GCA_947174825.1 uncultured Clostridium sp. | reverse complement strand
AGTGGATATGATTCATAAAAAAGGGCATGCTGTCAATTAATTTGTGAAATCTCTTGTGTTCAAAAAATCTTTGTGATATATTAGTGAAATGGTAAATTACGGGGCAGCCCGTAGCAATATAAGGAGGAAATTATAAAATGAGTGTACAGGTAGAAAAGTTAGAAAAAAGTATGGCAAAGCTCACCATAGAGGTGGATTCTGACCAGTTTAATGCAGCGATGGAGCAGGCATACCAGAAAAACAAGGGCAAGATTGCCTTGCCAGGTTTCCGTAAGGGGAAAGCACCGAAAGCCATGATTGAGAAGATGTATGGTGCAGGAGTGTTTTATGAGGATGCCGCTAATATCCTGATTCCGGACGCATATGAAGCAGCAGCAAAGGAGAGCGAGCTGGATATTGTGTCACAGCCGGAGATTGATGTGGTGCAGATTGAGAAGGGAAAGGATTTTATCTTTACAGCAACGGTAGCAGTGAAGCCAGAAGTAACACTTGGAAAATATAAGGGCATAGAGGTTGAGAAGAAGACAGCAGAAGTGACAGAGGAAGAAGTTACTGCAGAGATTGACAGAGCCAGAGAGTCCAATTCCCGTATGATTACTATTGATGACCGTGCTGCACAGGATGGTGATACGGTAGTCATTGATTTTGACGGTTATGTAGATGGGGAGCAATTTGAAGGCGGTTATGCAGAAGATCATAATCTGGTTCTGGGTTCCCATTCCTTTATTGATGGTTTTGAAGATCAGTTAGTTGGTAAGAATATTGGTGACGAGGTGGATGTCAATGTGACCTTCCCAGAGAGTTACCATGCAGAGGAATTACAGGGAAAACCAGCTGTGTTCAAAGTAAAGATCAAGGAAATCAAAGTGAAAGAACTGCCAGAGCTGGATGATGAGTTTGCACAGGATGTTTCTGATTTTGATACCTTAGAGGAATACAAGGCAGATGTGGAGAAAAAACTGTTAGAGAACAAGGAAGCAGCATTAAGCCGTGAGAAGGAGGAAGAGGTTATCCGTCAGATCATCGAGGATGCCACCATGGAAATTCCGGATCAGATGGTAGATACCCAGAGTCGTCAAATGATGCAGGAGTTCGCACAGCGCATTCAGGGACAGGGGCTGTCCCTAGAGCAGTATATGCAGTTCTCCGGCACCACACCACAGATGATGCAGGAGGAAGTTCGTCCACAGGCATTGTTGCGTATCCAGAGCCGTCTGGTATTGGAGGCTGTTGTTGCAGCAGAAAATATTGAGGCTACGGAGGAAGAAATTGCAGAAGAGTTAGAGAAAATGGCTTCCATGTATCAGATGGAAATTGATAAGTTAAAGGAGCTGGTTGGCGAGGAAGAGCAGAAGCAGATCGCTTTAGATCTGGCTGTCCAGAAAGCAGTTACCCTGGTGGTAGATGCAGCAGTAGAGAAATAACACCAATTACCATGGCTGGACGAGGTGGTATCAAGACCTTTCGTCCAGTACCATGGTAGCGGGGAGGTACATCAGCCATGTAAGTCCAATAGAACATTTACGTGGTTGATGTTTTTTCAGTCATGCTTCACAGGAGCAGAGGGTCATTGTCCATACTTTGGTAATGATGCCTTAATGAATGATAGACAACATCCGTCAGGGTGTGGAAATGGAGGAGTGTATGGGTTATAGCATACCTTATGTTATTGAGAAAACCAGTAGCGGAGAGCGTTCGTACGATATTTATTCCAGATTATTACAGGATCGTATTATCATTTTGTCCAATGAGGTCAATGATGATATTGCCAGTTTGATTGTATCACAGCTCCTGTTTTTGGAGTCACAGGATCCAGGTAAGGATATCAGCTTGTATATTAATAGTCCGGGAGGTTCTGTCAGCGCAGGATTTGCCATTTATGATACGATGAATTATGTGAAATGTGATGTGTCCACCATCTGTATGGGAATGGCAGCTAGCATGGGAGCATTTTTGCTTGCCGGAGGTACCAAGGGAAAACGTCTGGCATTGCCAAATGCAGAGATTATGATTCATCAGCCATCTGGTGGAGCCAGAGGGCAGGAGACAGAGATCCGTATTGTGGCAGAGCAGATCTTAAAGACCAGACAGCGCTTAAATGAGATTCTGGCAGAGAATACCGGAAAACCACTAGAAGTGATTCAGGAAGATACGGAGCGGGATAACTATTTGACAGCACAGGAAGCAAAAGAATATGGTTTGATCGATGAGATTGTAACGAATCGCAAGTCGGACGACAAGTAAGAGTATTTGGAATAAGGGAGACAGACGCTATGTCAGGAAAAAAAGATGAAATTTTAACGTGTTCTTTTTGCGGAAAGACACAGGATCAGGTGCATAAATTGATTGCCGGTCCCGGTGTTTATATCTGTGATCAGTGTATTGATCTTTGTTCTGAAATTATGGAAGAGGAGTTGGCACAGGAGGGAGATCTCTATCAAGAAGAGGATGGGATCAATTTACTGAAGCCAAAGGAGATTAAATCTTTTCTGGATGATTATGTAGTGGGACAGGAAGAGGCGAAGCGTGCCTTGGCGGTAGCAGTGTATAACCACTATAAGCGTGTCTTATCGGGAAAAAGTCTGGATGTAGAGTTACAGAAAAGTAATATCATCATGGTAGGACCTACCGGATCTGGTAAGACATTTCTGGCGCAGACTTTAGCAAAGATACTGAATGTTCCTTTTGCCATTGCAGATGCCACGGCTCTGACGGAGGCTGGTTATGTGGGTGAGGATGTGGAGAATATCCTGCTTAAAATTATCCAGGCTGCGGATTATGATATGGACAGGGCAGAGCATGGTATTATCTATATTGATGAGATTGACAAGATTACACGGAAGGCAGAGAATGTATCCATTACCCGTGATGTATCCGGTGAGGGTGTACAGCAGGCTCTCTTGAAGATCTTGGAAGGAACTGTGGCTAGTGTACCGCCACAGGGTGGCAGGAAGCATCCACAGCAGGAATTTTATCAGCTGGATACCACAAATATTCTGTTTATCTGTGGTGGCGCCTTTGATGGTCTGGACAAAATTATTGAAAACAGGATTGGCAAGAAACCAATTGGCTTCAATGCAGATATTACGGATAAAGATGAATATACCATTGGCGATCTGTTCCGGCAGGTATTGCCGGAGGATTTTGTGAAATTTGGTCTGATTCCTGAAATTATTGGTCGTCTGCCGGTAACAGTGGCATTAGATCTTTTGGACGAAGAAGCTTTGAAGAAGATTCTGGTTGAGCCAAAGAATGCCATTACCAAGCAGTATCAGAAACTGTTTGAGTTAGACGGTGTAAAGCTGACATTTGAAACGGATGCCATTGCAGCCGTGGCAAAGAAATCTTCGGATCGAAAAACAGGTGCCAGAGGATTGCGTGCCATTATGGAAAATGTCATGCAGGATGTTATGTATGAAGTGCCTTCTGACGATCAGATCAGGGAGTGTGTGATTACCAAAGAGGCGGTTCTGGGAGAAGAGGAACCAAGATTAATTATGGAAAATGAGGAAGGAAAGCCGGTACAGACAGTGAGACGGACAGAGGGTGAGAGTGCCTGAAGAACAACCGGTTGAAAGGCAGGGGTGCTAGTGGTGGAGGCACTCCTGTTTTCACTTGTTCCTATACTGATATCAATCGACAAATGCGGCAAAATAAAGTTTGTTAATTTAATTGGTTTTGCCCAAGTTTATGGATAGATCAGAAAGTGGTGTGAATGTATGATAGAGAAAATACCAGTAATGGCATTGCGGGATGTGGTGGTACTTCCGGGAAGTACCATGTATGTTGAGGTTGGCAGAAAAAAGACCTTGCAGGCAGTGAAACATGCCATGCATGGAAATAAGCAGATTGTTACAGTGGCACAGCGGGATGCAGGCGTGGAAGAACCGGGACAGTCCAATCTGTTTTCAGTGGCAACCTTAGCAGAAGTAAAACAGATGGTATCTCTGCCGGAAAAGATGACACGGGTGGTTATTGCAGGCATTCGCCGGGTAAATCTGGAACAGTTATACCAAGAAGAGGATTGCCTGTATGGAGATATTTCAGAGAGAGAACAATCCGGTGACTTATCCTATACCTTGGAAATGATTGCCATGATCCGGGGATTAAAGGATCTGTTTCAGGTGTATGTGACGGAACAGGGCAAGATATCCAGTCAGTTGGTGGGAGAAATTATGGAACAAACGGATCTGGTACAACTCATTGACCGGATCTGTTCTGCCATTCCCATTCATTACCAGTTGAAGCAAAGAATCCTGGAGGAGACGGATGTGTTTGAACGGCATGAACAGTTGTCTTTGCTGCTCAGCCGGGAGATCGCAATTCTGCGCCTTCAAAAAGAGATTACGAATCAGGTCAAGGAACAGGTTGACCAGAATCAGAAAGAGTATTATCTGCGGGAGCAGATTAAGGCAATCCATAAGGAGTTGGGAGAGGAGGATGCCGTTTCTGATGCAGACCGCTATGAGGAGCAGCTTGCTCATCTCAAGGCACCAGGCAAGGTAAAGAGGAAGGTGCGAGAGGAACTGCAGCGTTTCCGTAAAATGAATTCCACTTCTTCGGAAAGTGCCGTGATCCGAGGCTATATTGAAACCTTGTTAAATTTTCCCTGGAAAAAACAGCGTAAAGAGAGGCTGGATGTAAGCCATGCAGCAGAGGTGTTAAATGAGGATCACTATGGCTTGGATAAGGTTAAGGAAAGAGTATTAGAATGTTTGTCA
>CAMWKN010000200.1 GCA_947174825.1 uncultured Clostridium sp. | reverse complement strand
TGCGTTTACAGCCTTTACAGGCGCTTCCTGCCTTTTTGTCTTTGTCGTTATTAAGTATCATTTGATTCTTTTGTTCTGTTTGGCGTCTACATTGCTTTGGGCGAGGATTGCGGCCAAATTTGCAAATAAAGCAAGTGCAGTGACATTAAACCGTGCAACCGGCGTTGTGCTTGCTGTTCTGGGGGTGGTAATCCTGGGAGTAAATTACCTGAAATAATGCAGTATCAGCATGGCAGCACCAAGCACAGTGAGAACTGCCCCTGTCACAAGTCCGACCGTACGGTTTTTTACCCGGTTGGCGAACTGTGCAGAAACAAGAGATGCCACAGTTGCAATAACACTACATAGCAGCAGGACATTCCAGCGCTCCAGAATGATTGCCGGATGGATGAGCATATGGCTGACTGAGGCGATAAGTGCCGTAAAAGTCATAATAAAAGTGCTTGTTCCGACAGCAGTTTTCAGTTCCATGCTGAGAAATGCAGTAAAAACGACAAGCATCATCATACCGCCGCCTGTCCCGACAAAACCCGTGCCAAATCCGATGGTCAGACCGAAAAAAAGAGATATGAATACTCCTTTCCAATCAAGCTTTTCTCCCTTACCTGCTGTATTTTCCCGTGATGTGTCCGGTTTTATCAGAAAACGGATACCGATGAAAAATGTCAGAAACAACGTAAAACTGCCTAATACTACATTTCCTGCAAGCCATGCCGCATAACTGCCCACTGTACTCATAGTGAGGATACATGTCAGCATGATCCAGCCGCGTTTCAGGTCAATATTTTTATGCTTTCCATATGTAATTGTTGTCACTGCTGACCCGAGAATATCGGATGCAAGGGCAATGGCAGTAGCCTGATAAGCGCCGGTTTCCCCGCTAAAGCTTGGACAAAGTACAATCAGTATCGGCACCATTACGGTTGCTGCCGACAGGCCTGCAAGACCTGTTCCAATCCCTGCCCCAAGTGCTGCAATAATATACCATATGTATTCCATAGACTTTCCTCCTATCCGATTATACAATGAAATAAATGTCAGGAACAGTTCCTTAATATTTATCCATATCCGTTTCAAATACAACGGTTGGTTGAAGAACCGACATGTGTATATTATAGATATATAGATGAAAAAGTCAACCGAAAGGGAGCGGAAACCGGCAGAGACTATTGTAAAATGAAGAATTGTGAGTATGAGCATTTAAGAAATATTTGATAGTAATATCAGTGTTGCTGTGGTAGAATTGTGTTCAACAAATCGGTTTTTGACGGAGATGTCAGACGAAAAAAGTTAAGCTGTTGTTTTTAGGGGCAATTAGTTTAGTTGTGTTTGGTTTTTTATTACCACAACCAATACAGGCATTATTGGTGATAGCAGACACACCAATAAAAAATTTTTTGTGATACATACACTGAGCTTGTGTATGATTGTTGGGATAATACAAGGAATATCAGAGGAGTGTGGATATTATTTTGTCCTTAAACAAATTTCAAAAAATGAGCAGTTAAAAAGTTTGCCTTTTTGGTTTGGATTAGGCAGAAGTTTGTTACACACTTTATTTGATATGGGAACAATTATTGTTACATTTACAAATATAGGGGTATTTATTTTTTCTATTGTTTCACGAATGTTTAGTTTTGTGGCATTGATGAAATTAACAAGGATGGACTACCTTTCCTATCAAAAGAAAAAGCGTTATTTTTGGGGATTGAGTGTACTGCTGCATGCAATACTGAATGGCACATTGTATGCGTATGAATTACAGCTATTCAATGTTACAGCATATTTTGATATGTGGTTTATGCTTGCATATTCGATTGCTGTTATTGCCATTTCGAGTATCATATGTAGAAAAGAATAGAAGAAAGATGTAGACAACTTCAGGTTTGTAAGCTTCATAATAGGCTTTCTTTCTCATTCGCTAAGAATATTGTATAAATTGAAAAATCCCCCCCTTTTTTCCATTAATTCATCAAATTTTCCTCTTTCTACTATTTTACCGGCATCCATTACAATGATTTCACTGTATTTTTGCATAAGTGCTTTATTATATCTATGTGTGATATTTATAATAGTCATATCTTCATCCAACAGTCTTTTTTCAATTTCAAAAGCAGTAGCATTGTCTAGCCCCGATGTGATTTCATCAAGAAAGGTCATTGCCTTATTTCTTAAAAATAGCCTTGCCAAAGCAATTCTCTGCAATTCTCCACCTGAAAAATTTTTCCCGTTCTCCTGAATTTTTTCCTCTATTCCCTCCGGAAGCCTCTGAATGGTATCATAGATGCCTGCTTTCCGTAGTGCCTCAATGACCTCGCCTTTTGAATAATTCTGATATAAGGCTACATTATTGAAAATCGTGTCGTTGAATATGTAGGTTTGTTGATAGCAAACCGGACTGATATGCATGATACTTTCCTTATTAAGTCCTGACAGCTCCTGTCCATTGATCAGAACCCGACCTGTATAATCCGCTCCATACTCTGTAAGTAATTTAATAATGCTTGATTTTCCGCTTCCGCTTTTACCAACAATAGCATACTTCTTGCCTTTCTCAAAGGTCAATGTCAGATTGTCCAACGAAAAGCTTTCGCTGATTTTTTGATTGACATTATCCAGACAGATTTCTCGTATATTTTCATCAATATTATCTTTATTTTCATTTTCACTTTCCTGTTCCAACAAAGCTTCCAATTCAGCTTTTACCTTTTCCATTGCCTTTAACTGAATCATTCCATTGGCAATCGTCTTACATGGTGTTAAAACGAAATTCATCATATTAGTGATTGCCACTACTTCGCCAACCGTGATTCTTCCTGCCATAACAAAGAACATACAGCTCACCAAAACAATCAGAAAAGCCCCATTGTTTACAAAAGAGGCTAACGCTTGTGCCCAATATAGAGTTTGAGTTGCATATTCATTTTTTCTGCATACGAAATCGCTTAGCTTTTCTTGCTTTCCTAAAATCTGCTTTACTGCATCGAAGGTTCTTATTACCTTATGACCTCCTAAATCGCTTTTTATCCCATCCAGATAAACTTCAAGGGCTTCTGTATACTCTTTTGTTGAGGAACCGATTTTCTTTTTCAATATGTTCGGAACCCCAAACTGTACAATGCTGACTGCGGCTACAATCAATAGAATAAACGGTTCTACCCAAAGTAAGTAGATGACAGCAACAACCAAAAAGACAAATTGCATAATCATGCCATATACATTGTTGACTTCGCTATCTAATATGATTTTTATATCTGTAGTAAATTTTGAAAGATAATATGCCAACCCCTTTTTTTCAAATTGATTGGCAGAAATATAAAACAGCTTATGTATCAATTGATTGCGCAAATCTTTCTCAATATTCCGCACAACAATTGTTTGACTCTTCTTGCTTGCCCACTCAAAGATAAATACCCCTATGCTAAAAACAATGGCGATAAAGCATTTTTCCAATAACTCCCTATAATTTGAAGAATCTATCAAAAGCTGCATAATATAGGAACGTAAGGGAGCCATGATACCAACAATAACCACCGGAATCAGGCTAAGCAAAAACTTGTATCTGTTCTTTTTATAAACTCTTTTTATCATTGTCCTTCTCCTTCCATTCATCAACTCAATTGTACCACACCAACCCGTTATATTCTACCAAGTTTTAAGGAAACGACCGTTGATATGCAAAGACAAGGACAGCATACATAAAAAAGTATGCTGTCCTTGAGTCTTGTTTGTTTTTACCACAATTCTAAAGAATCCTCTGCATCTATCCACATCTGCAAATTTACCTCAAGATAAAGTCTTGCATATTCCGGTGGTTCATCAATAGCAAGTGCATTTAAGGTACATTCTGAGCTGTGAGTAGTCTTTAATCCTTTCTCTGCTTCCCAACAATCAATCCGTAAAAGATATTCGGCAGTAGTTGCTATGTCTACACTGTTGTGATATATGTTGTATTCTGCATATATGATATTCATCTAATTTGTCCTTTCCCTAAAATATTGTGAAAGCATTTCAATCAGTTCTTCCTGCCCTATTTATATTGTGTTATAATTTGTTACAGGTTTTTCTTTCCCTTATTTTTGCCCTTATGAGAGTTCATAGCATGAGGGAAAAGGATATAACACGAGGGAAAGCGTAAGGGCAAACTCACTTGCTATATATTTAGCATTTTCAAGGGTTTGCGAACTTTATGAAGATAAGATATAACAGTTAATAAATGCCATAAATTATGTCTTATCAGTTTTGTTGACAAGTTGATTAAACCACAACATTGGAATTTACAGGGGTAAATATATGTCAGTATTATACGTTGCTTTTAAGGGAAATGGCAATTCCGCTAATAAAATCGTGAGAAACCTTAGTGGCGATAAATTGTTTTTGACAAATTCATATAGTGGATTAAAGAAGGATATTGATAATATCAATGCTACATATGATTTTGTCTATATGTTTGGGTTAGATAAAACATTAAAGGGAAATGTAAGAATAGAGTGCGTTGCCCAAAGAGGAGAAGTATGCTTCTATTCGGATCTGGATTTTCATTCGATTGCCATGAAACTGAATCAGTGCGGAATTAATACTCATATTGGGAATACGCCCGTCCAATCCTTATGTAATGAAGCTTATTGGTATATGTTAAGAAAATGTAATTGTCATGTGCTGTTCTTCCATGTGCCTTCCATAAAGTATGTTACGGAAGAGTTTATTGAAAAGGTAAGAACTG
>CAMWKN010000199.1 GCA_947174825.1 uncultured Clostridium sp. | reverse complement strand
AGACGCATTTATGGCTTTGACTCTATGTATTATTTATTATTGTTCAAACTCCCCACGGATATCTTCTTTCGGCGGAGCAATGGGATATCTGCCGGAAAAACAAGCGTGGCAATATCCGGTATCGCCATCAATCAGCTCGGCAAGCCGACTCTCTGACAAATAGCCCAGAGAATCTGCACCAATCATTGCAGCAACTTCCTCCTCCGAATGTTGATATGCAATCAACTGGTCGCTGGATGGCACATCCGTTCCAAAATAGCAAGGATATCGGAATGGCGGTGAACTGATCCGTACATGCACCTCTGTTGCGCCAGCATCCTTAATCATTTTTACAATCCTGGCACTGGTGGTACCCCGGACAATGGAATCATCAATCATAACCACCTTCTTGCCCCGTACCACTTCCCGCAGGGCATTTAACTTAATCCGTACGCTGGATTCCCTAGACGACTGTTTTGGTTTGATAAAGGTACGTCCCACATAAGAATTTTTCACGAAAGCTGTTCCATAAGGTATGCCAGATTCCATAGAATATCCCATAGCGGCTGCATTGCCGGACTCCGGTACCCCCACCACAATATCTGCATCCACCGGATGATCCTGTGCCAGAATACGTCCTGCCATCAATCGTGAACTATGTACACTGACCCCATCCAGATAACTATCCGGTCTGGCAAAATAAATATACTCAAAGATACATTTCGCATGCTTACCGGTTACCATGCTGCGGTCTGACTGGATTCCTCCGGCATCAATCATCACAATCTCTCCCGGTTCCACATCCCGGACAAATTCTGCTCCTACGGCATCCAGGGCACAACTCTCAGAGGAAAGAAAATAAGCCTTGTCCCTCTTGCCAATACAAAGTGGTCGGAAACCAAAGGGATCTCTGGCACCGATTAACTTGCGAGGACTTGCCACAACTAAAGAATAGGCTCCCTGAATCTGCTTCATCGCACATTTCACCGCCTCTTCTGCCTTGCCCACATGCAGTCTCTCCCTGGCAATCAAATAGGCAATAACCTCTGAATCAATGCTGGTATGGAAAATCGCCCCCGTCAGCTCCAACTGCCTGCGCAAATCCAAAGCATTGACCAGGTTTCCATTGTGCGCCATCATCAGCGTCCCTTTAATATAGTTCAAAACCAATGGTTGTGTATTTTCTGCAACACTGGCACCTGCCGTGGAATAACGAACATGTCCCACACCGATATCGCCAGTCATTTTCTCCAAATGCTCTGCATCAAATACCTCATTCACCAGACCCATTCCTTTACAGATCTGCGAGTTGCGAAGTGGTCCATCTGTCTGGCTCACAGCAATCCCGCAACTCTCCTGCCCCCGGTGCTGCAATGCAAACAGACCATAATAAATGGAAGAAGCAACGTTTCCGCCGTCCAAATCGTACATGCCGAATACTCCACATTCTTCTCCCAGCTTTTCTTCCTCCGGTTCCCTTGACAAACAGGTATAACTATAATCCGGATTCTGTTCTACATGATTTTGCTGTTCCTTATCTTTCATCCATGTCAATCCTTTCATGTATCCTGGATTTATTTCTCTGAGGACTTCCTCGCCAGAAACTCAGCTCCCTGCCCCCAAACTATATTATCATACCACACTAAAAGCCTTTCTATCAAGAGTTTCTTTGTTTTGACTTTCCCCATTTTTTGCACACACTACTATTTTAGCGTGGATAATTTCTGCTTATCTGTCATTTATACATTGCATTGTCTGCTGTGAATCATTCTGCTTGTTCACTATTTTGTAACTTGTCCGAACCAAAAGAAATCTGCCCTGACTAGCGACCTTACGCTTTCGGAGAAACCATCTGCCTTGCGTGCCGTATTATTGATTAGCGTGCTCTCACGCTGACTCCCCGTATGCTACGTTTGTAGTTTCTTTTTTACGGGCAATTTGAATACGCCGGTACTTACGAGGTGTTCTTTACCTCGTTATGTACCGCTGCGTATGAAATTTAGCATAAGCGTGCCCTAAAAAAGAAACTACAAACGTAGCATACAGGTTCAGACAAAGCTTCCGAGCACGCACAGATACGTCACTGCAAGGCAGGGTTTCCCACGAAAACTAGTCGCAGTACGTCAGGGTAGAATTTCTTCTGGTTTCGGACAGAATACAATTTTATTGGAACAAGCAGAATGATTCACGACAGACACAAATCGCAATATGACAGATAAGCAGAAATTATCCATCGATTGGCAACGCGTGTGCAAAAAATGGGGAAAGTCAAATTTCTTTGTTTGAAGATGACATATCCTCTCTATGTATTTTTTATGCACTGATTTGCACAGCTATATCCGTATCAAGCACGACAATATCATCAATAGCCACATCAAATACTGCTGCCAAAATAACCAGATTATCTAATGTCGGCAATGCGGTTCCATGCTGCCACTTGTATATTGCATTTGGAGTTGTAAATCCAAAGATATCCTGCAAATCCTTTACTGACATACCGGCATCCATACGCAATTCCATGATTCTCTTTCCTGTTTCCAGCATATTAATAGTTGGCATTGTAAACATTTCATCTTCCTCCTGTTCTGGCACTGACCAGAACAAAGCGTTCTAGTCTGATGCCTTTGATATATTGATGATGTTAGGGGCAAAAAAACCGCCTATCTCATACCAAGATAAGCGGTTCACGAAACTCCATATATTATATTGTCACAAGCACACTGCCTGACATTAAGCTATAACATTCATGTTCGTTTTCGACTTCGACTTACCTTATATGAGAGTACATCAAAAAGACTCTGCTGTTTTTCTTCACTGACCAGAGTTTCCAAATAATGTTTACTGATATAATAGTTAGCAAAATTTACTGTAAACATGATTTCATTTCCTTTCCCGATGGATTATTCCCACCGCTTTTCTTTTATCTATATCTTACAATATCACAAAAAACGGAAGTTGTCACTCTACCTGTAGTTGAAATAATAATTTATGTTTTCTAAATACTCTGATTAAAAATCTTTCGACCAATCAAAGGTGTAAGCGTAGTATTTCCGCTACGAATAAACCCCATCTTTAAGTGGTCTATGGATAGATACGGGTATCTGTATTTTTCAAGTAATCTTTGAGCAAGCGCTGTCTTTCCATCTTTCCAGGTATTCCCCTTTATCAATGCATCGCAGGGCATTCTCCTTAACCTCTTCGAGTAATACCCCATTCTGCCACTGATATAGAGCAATTGCAAGCCAATAAATGTCCTCGTCATCTTCCCCTTCATAATCTTTGTAATAACAGTCTCTTATCAACTCATATGCCTTTTCATTAGGGACTCCATAACCGATCAAAATTATCGTAATTTTTCTCTGCTCTTCCAATAATTTCATCTATTGATTTCATGTATTAATCTCCATTTTAATAAAAAATTTTATATCCTCCAGCTGAATTCTTACCCGGATGTAAAATTGAACTTGTAACAGCTTCTTCTTTTGTCCGTCATCAGATTTAGCTTGTCATAAAACACAAGATATTATCCCAGATAAAATCCCTCATCAAATCTCTTTTCTCTTTTTTCTTGTATGATATTTTCCAAATCCAATCCATACGCATTTAAGCAAACATTGTATTTATAAAAAAACAATTCCCAACTAATATCTTTATTATTTTCACAAATCTGGTCAAATTGTCTCATAATACTTTTTATAGCTGACATAATATATTCCCAGTCTATTTCATCGCACTTCTGATGGCTTACTAAATTAGCAGTTATATAACCACACAACCACGTCCTTAAGTACACTACACTTTTATAATCCATTGCCAATGGTGAATAATTTTTTAATACTGCCATAGCATTAGCAATATGAGTTGAATATAAAGAATCTATAAATTCAACTTGTCCCCTAAAATGATTTTCATTGTCCTCTAATTTATATGAAAAACTTTTTATTTCCTCAATAAGTTTACGATAAGCTATCTCTTCATGATTGTCATATTGCTCAACAAACCACTCCAACCAATACCTATTATCTCCATTATATCCTAAAACCCGAAGAAGTTTTCCAAAATCAATACAACAAATACATTCTTTTTTGGGTGCTGACAAAGTGCCATACAAAAAAGTTACTAATTGCGATACTATTTTCTGACCCAACAATTCATCGTGTTTATCAACAAAATCAATTAATTTTACTATCATTACTTTCCCCACTATCATTTATGAATATATCTAATATGTTGTTCTGCAAATATAAAGTCAAAATATGTTAATAGCAATCAAATAATATGATGTAAATGTCAGCAGAATATACTGCACATTCCCTTGCCATTCAGGAATCTCATCAGTTTTGTGAAATTCAGGGCAGCATTTTAAAGCCAAAGAAATTCTTTGTCTTCAGCCTGCCTCTGACTTGCAGCTTATCAACGCCGTATTTATTTCTGATGACAGATGGAGTGGCTTTTACACCATTTCGAATCCGTCCGATCAATGTTCTTGCAGCATCATCAGATACTGCAAACTCTGTCAAACTCTCTCGCGGTTTTCTGCTGAGAAGTCCGGTGGATACCCCGATGTTTTTTGGGAGGCCAATGTGTAAAGAAGTTTGATCCACCTCATCTTTTTGATGTTGGATTCGATCATCATACTATCCATGCGTTTTATGGAAGGCTTCAATTCCATTTATTTTTACAACTCAATCCCTGGCATAAAACAGAACTTATTAACATTTTTAAATGTAATTCCCTTTATCTGTTCCGCTTCGCATGCATCCTTAAATCTTTGGGTGACAATCATTACAC
>CAMWKN010000198.1 GCA_947174825.1 uncultured Clostridium sp. | reverse complement strand
CTGCCTATCCATACCACAATGCGAAATCGGAAATCATCATCGGAAAAGCATTGAAGCAGCTTCCCCGTGAGAGCTTTTATCTGGCAACAAAATATCCGGGGCATCAGATTGCCGAAAGCTATGATCCGGCTGCAATCTTTGAGGAGCAGCTTAAAAAATGCGATGTGGAATATTTTGATTTTTATCTGCTTCACAATGTTTATGAAAATTCCTTCAGTACATACACCGATCCGAGGTGGGGAATCGTAGACTATTTTGTAAAACAAAAAGAAATGGGACGCATCAGGCATCTCGGTTTTTCCTGTCACGGTTTACAGGATACGTTGGTATCATTCCTTGACAAATACGGCGGTGTCATGGAATTCTGCCAGATTCAGCTCAATTACCTTGACTGGACGCTGCAGGACGCAAAAGCCAAATATGACCTGCTGACCGAACGCGGCATTGCTGTGTGGGTAATGGAGCCAGTGCGCGGCGGACGGCTTGCGAAACTGAATGAGACTGACGAGGCGAGGCTTCATGCCGTTCGCCCGGGGAAATCCACGGCTTCATGGGCGTTTCGCTGGCTGCAGGGGTTGCCTAATGTAAAGATGATTCTGAGCGGGATGTCAGATATGGCGCAGATGGAAGACAATGTGCATACTTTCTCTGAGCGTAAGCCGCTCTCTGATGAAGAAAGCGATATCTTGTTAAATATTGCAGAGGGAATGAAAAATTCCGTACCATGCACTGCCTGCCGCTACTGCTGTGAGGACTGTCCAAGAGGGCTCGATATTCCAAGGCTGCTTTCACTCTATAATGAGATGCGTTTTTCGCCCAGCTTTAATGTTGGCATGACGATTGACAGCCTCGATGAAAACCGCCGTCCGCAGGCGTGCATCGGATGCGGCAAATGCGCAAGGATATGCCCACAAAAAATTGATATCCCGGAGGCAATGAAGGAATTTTCTGCTATGCTTGAAAAAATACCTCATTGGGAGGAAATGTGCCGATTGAGGGATGAGGCGGCAAGAAAAGTCCGTGAGGAGCAAGGAGAATAGATAGGAAGTATACGGCGGTTCTTTGTTTTTGGTATGATGCGGAAATGAATAATGGTGGACATAGTGGGTATTTTGATTGCTATCCTGATACAGTCCCTCAAGAATTGTTTGATGCGATTATTGCAGTGGGATATAAAGCGATTGCTGACAATTATCAAAAAGCACTTAAAGACGGTGAAAGTGATGATTGGGTTGAGACAGATAGTATTTATTATGATTTTTCTCCCTCTCTATGTGATTGCTTGGAGGAGTATGTTGAACGTAATAAAGATTTAATTTTCAATTAACTGTTATAAATTTCCGCTTGCAGAAGTTATACTACCAGTATGACAACCATGGTGATGTCATCAGTGTTCTTGATCAAACGAAATAAGTGCCGGAAAAGCTCTTTTGAAAGATGAGGGCGGATTTGTAGATCTTGATGCATTGGCTGGGAAGAAATCGGTTTCAAGAGCTGTTGGTAAGAGTGGTAGTAGCTCAAAAGGGTTAATTGATGGAGCACCAGAACCAGAAGTACAAAACTTTATTGAGAGATTTAAAAAAAAAGATATCCAGGAAGAGAATATAAATCTGGACATAAACTTCAACATTCTAATGGCAGAAATAATATTGAAATAGATTTTGAGACAGATAATGCAATTTTGGAGTTTAAAAGAGGAAATGGCAGTGGACTTACAAGGCAAATCATTGATAGGCAAGACCCTATGCTTAATCTAAATGGGAAAGTTGTAATAGGTGTTCCAGGTTCTAAGATGAGTAGATTTGCGCAGCAGGATGTTGAAAATGCAGGAGGATTAATGTCGAATGACATAGACTTAATTTTAGAGTTAATAAAACCGGATTAAGGAGTAATATAATCATGGATGATATTTTCTATATGAGTTCTAAAAATGTAAGCATAAAGGAGATTAATGAAATTGCTAAGAGGATGAATGTAAAAAATACATTTATGCCCAAAACGGCAGATGTAGTAGAGATCGAGTATTCTGACAGTGTTGTGGCAAGTTGGTTTTGCATGAGGTTGGAAGATTTTCAAGAAGTAGAAGATAAGAACTTTTTGATTGAAAATCAAATAAAATCTATTTTTTGTGTCTCTCATCATCCAAACAACTTTCCATCTATATTACCGCATTTAAAAATGATGCTACAAGAATACGGTGGATGGATTGGAAATGATGGAGAGGGTTTTCAACCTTGTTATGATATGTGGAATATAGATTTGTTTAATTATGTTTCCACTTAAGGACACAAACCACCAAAAAGAACTACGATTTTTAACTTTTTAAATTAATCGGAATGGCTCTCACCGAAGGTGATTTATCCATGAAGATTAATTTAGAGACCCTTTTAGGCCGAAATTTGCCCTTTGGGTGCATTTAAGGACATCACAAATTAAAACAGAATAGTAAGCATTAGAGCCAGCTGTGTATTGATAACGTCAGCTGGCTCCTGCATTATGTAATATTTTTATTCGTATTTGTCTACTGGAATTGTACCTCGGAATTATAAAGTCGGTTGCTTATCATTAGCTCTGTATTTTCTCTAAGGGGAACTTTCTGAGAGTAGTATCCGTTATTCATAAAAAACTGCTCCAGTTTCATATTCATAATATGTTCTGCATCTGCCCAATTGAAAGTGATATCTGATTTAGGTGGTGTGCTTCTGCAGTAGTACAGAAATGGATATTTAGTGACAATACTAGCTTACACAGTACAGCTACGATAAGATGAACCGTATCAACAAGGTGGAGTATAATGGGCAGAATACTCAGTATGACTATGATGTCAACGGTAACCAGACCAGCGTTGTGGAAAAGGATAGTGCAGCAGGAACCACAAAAACAGATACCTATGTCTATGATGAACTGAACCAGCTGACACATATGTGGAAGAACACTATGGGTATGATCCCAGAAAGTATGATCTGTCCCGGATTTCGGACTGGAACTAGTTTGTGAAAGCAATGAATTATGCAATGCTGGTCTCGTTGTGCCAATACTGGTTACAGAGAGGAAGGAATGTGACATGAGGGATTTGCCGGAGGCAACATGGCGGGATGTAGTAGCAGCCGTCATGGAGCCATGTAAGGAGGCAGTACCGCTTTCCTATCTGTATGAACAGATTGAGTCACATAAGAAAGCGAAAGAAAATCAGTGGTGGAGAGAAAAGATCCGCCAGACGCTGCAGTGCAATCCGAAACAGTTTGAACATGCCGGGCGTGGGATGTGGCAGCTGAAATGGAGTGCTGCATAAAACAGTGGGAGGTGTCGTACGTTCTGGGTGGTGTCGTTTTCCAAAAATTGCCTGGGATTCGCTTTGCATGAAGGTTTTTATGCAAAGTAAATCTTCAAGTCTTTTACACTATTTGTCGTAAGGGAAATAGTGTTTGAAGTATCTGAAAACCTTTTGTATAATTAGAAGAGAGGACGGAACCGAGAATGGTTTTTGGCTCTGGTTATGAGGTGACAAAATTGAAAAATGAAAACAAAAATGAAGTAAACGCAGTGGAAAATAGAATAAAGGTAGAAGAAGCTGCAAAGCATACTATCAAGGATAGTGTTTTTACAAATCTGTTTCAAGATAAAAAATATCTGATTTAGTTATATAAGACCCTGCATCCGGAGGATACAGAGGTAACAGAGGATGAACTGACGGATATCACAATTCATAATATTATGACAGATGGTATCTATAATGACCTCGGTTTCCGGCGTGGAAATCGCTTGCTTATTCTTGTGGAGACCCAGGCGACGTGGACGGAAAACATTATTATCCGCAGTCTGATGTATCTGATGACCACTTATCAGGACTACTTCAGAAAGACAAATCAAAATATTTATAAGAAAGCAAAAGTCATAATTCCCAAACCGGAATTATATGTGGTTTTTACTGGAGAAAATTCGGAACATCCAGAATATATGAGCTTTTCAAAAGAATTTTTTAATGGGGAAGAAAGTTTTTTGGATGTGCGTGTCAAGGTTCTCTATGGTAGTGGTGAAGATGATATTATTAGCTAGTATGTAACTTTTGCTAAGGTTTATGATGAGCAGAGAAAGAAATATGGAAAAACTCGGACGGCGATTTTGGAAACCATTCGTATCTGCAAGGATAAAAATGTATTAAAGGAGTATTTATCAGAGCGAGAAAAGGAGGTTGAGGCCATTATGTTAGCGATGTATGATGAAAAAGAAATCTTGATGGAGTACATTAGGAGCGAGAGATACGAAGCAGCTCAGGAAGCAAAAAGAGAAAATGCTAAGGAGACAGCAATACAGATGCTGAAAATGGGTAAATTGTCAGTTGAGGAAATTGTGCAGTATATTCCCTCTTTGTCTGTTGAAGATGTAGAGAAAATTCAGCAGGAATTGTTACAGAATGCATAAAACATAAAATAGTATTAAAACGGACTCTTGGCTTATTGATTTGAGCCTTGAGTCTTTTGTTTTTTTGGGGGAGATAAAATTGAAAGTGAATAATATGAAGAGTCAAAAGAAGTAGTGATTAGCATGTTGAGGGAAGGGCAGGTTTCAACAGAAGAAATTCTGCAGCCATCAGAACAGGATATGCAGATGGATCTGATGTGTGAGGGAAATTGGACATTTTCGCCTTGATATGGTAGTATATGATTTGCTGAATGGCAGATCTTTTTATAATAAAAAAGATAAAACGTTTTTATTGCGTAGAAAAATATAGAGAAAGGCAGAAAACCATGAAAATAAAGGTTTTCTGAATAGGTATTGCAAGCATGAAACTCGGAATCGTCGGACTTCCCAACGTAGGAAAAAG
>CAMWKN010000197.1 GCA_947174825.1 uncultured Clostridium sp. | reverse complement strand
GTAAATAATAATATAAACGTCTTTATTATATTCAGTTTTTCGAGCGAATTCAAGCTGTTTTGCCTTTTCAAGAAATAATCAGTCATATGACAAAAGTCATATCTAAATTAGTTCTTTTTTCACTACTCCAGTTGTTCAAAACTTGATACGATATCTCTGTAATAGGAAAGTGGTCTATATGCCAAACTATTGCATCTGGCATAGCTGCAAAAGCGGCATCTTCCTATTCGATAAAAAATAATTGAGGAGACAGCAATGGGAGATATTATTTTAAAAACCACAGATTTAACCAAAAAATACAACAATAAGGTAGTTGTAGATAATCTGAACATGGAAATTCAAAAAGGGGAAATTTTTGGCTTATTGGGTGCAAATGGAGCAGGTAAGAGTACCACCATGAATATGATTTGTTCCATTGTACGCCCGACGGCTGGGGGGATCACCTTATTGGGCAAAGATCCCTGGAAGCAGAAAAAGGATGTGATCCATAAAATAGGCTATATTCCACAGGAACTTGCCATTCATGGAAATTTGAAGGCTTGGGAAAATGTTGAATTATTCACTTCCCTTTATGGAATCAAGGGGCAGCAGTTAAAAAATGCAGTTGATGCTTCTCTGGAGTATGTGGGTTTGTCGGAACGGAAACAGGAATTTGCCAAAAACTTTTCCGGAGGTATGAAGAGGAGATTAAATATAGCCTGTGCTATTGGTCACAATCCGGAATTGCTGATTTTTGATGAACCTACTGTAGGCATTGATCCCCAGTCCAGAAATTTTATTTTGGATAAGATTAAGGAGTCAAACAAAAAGGGAGCTACCGTAATATATACCAGTCATTATATGGAGGAAGTGGAAGCCATTTGTACCCGTATTGCGATTATGGACAATGGAAAAATTATTGCCTGTGGAACCAGTCAGGAGTTAAAAAAGCTGGTGAATGCCGCGGATGAAACTATTACATTAGAAGAGGTTTTCTTGACCTTGACTGGCAAAAAACTGAGAGATTACGGGGAATAGTGAGGGAGCAGATATGATTCTTTATTTGATAAAAAATAATTTTAAGCTGATGTTCCGAAACACTTGGAGCGTGGTAGTCATGCTGCTGGGTCCGGTTTTGGTGATTGCAGTATTATCCAGTGCATTTTCTGAGCTGATGAAGTCCTATGAAGGGGTAGATGAATTTGCTGTGGGATATCGAATGCAGGAGGCACCGGAAGATACAGTGTTGTTTGAGACTGTACAAGAAGCAGGAGAGGAAAATGGCATTCTTTTTTATGAATATCCAGAAGGTAAAGTAAAGGATATTATGGAGAAAAACGAACTTGCAGGATTTGTGGAGTTTACAGAGGATAGTTATGTAATGTATAAGAGTGCTGATTACGAGGTGGAAGGCATTGCTCTGGAATATTTTTTAAATAAGGTGATGATTGAGGGTGTGAATGCTTCCTTGCAAATGCAAAAACAGGATACGGATACGATTGTATTGCCGGTAGAAGAACTGGAATTTATGCCTGCAGTAAATGCAAGGGATTATTACGGTATCATTTATATCGTATATTTTTGCTGGTGTGGGATGATCTGTGCAACGGGAGTCCTCAGTAATGAAAAGAAATATGGAATTGTGCGTAGATTTCAGGTTTCTAATCTATCGGAGATGCAAAACTATCTTGGAAAGTTTATTCCCATCAATTTGACCGTTTCAGTGGGGATGGCCATTGCTACAGGAATTACGGTACTGCTTTATGATATTCACTGGGGAAATCCCATTTTATCGGTATTCATTGTTTTTATGATGATAGTAGCAGGAAATGCAATGGGTATGATGTTTTATTATATTTCAGACAATCTGGTAATTACCATTATTATGCTATTTACAATTGTGTGGTTTCTGGGATTTTTTGGCGGTAGTTTTGAGACATATATGTTTTCCAGCATGCCGGACTGGATTAAGCATTTATCGCCAATTTATCATGGTAATCGGGCATTGGTGGAATTATCCTGTATGGGTAAAAGTGATTATGTAGTCAGTACAGTGTGGTATTCGTTCATCATTACTGTGATTTGTTCCGGGATTGCTGTATTGGCAGGGAGCATCAGAAAGAGAGGTAGAGCATGATTTCCTTAGTGAAAATGAGCCTCAAATTGTTATTGAGAAATAAAGGTTTTTTGTTTTTTCTACTAGTAACACCGGTAGTATCTGCATGTATTCTACGTTTGAAAACAGATCACAAGATATATATGGATGCTTCCGATCAGGAAGTGATTTTGGAATTAAAGGATTATACCAAAAAAGCAGTTTATCTGGGGGATACATCGGCTTGCATCATCAAAGTGTATGATGCGTCAAACTCGGAATTGTCTGGTTATGTATTGAAGCAAATGGCAGCAAGCGGCATGTTTTCCGTTTGTCGTGCCGATGTCAGTGAATTGACGGAGAAAGAGGTAGAGGAAATCGCAAAAAAGGATGCTTTTGATGATAGGGCAGGGATGCTGCTTTATCTGAAAGAAGGTTTTGATGAGGCGGTATTAGGCAGTAAATGGGAACAGGGAGTAAAGCTGTATGCTGTGTCAGAGGATGAACGGCAGGAACTTTTTATGACAGAACTTACAGATTTGCTTGCCAGAATCAAACAGACGCAAAGTGTTGCAGGAAATGATATCACAGTGATTTTAGAGATGCTTACAGATATTCAGGATAAGCTGCCGGAAAAGAAGGTGGTAAATCTGGCAGGCAAGGAAGGTAATGACTTAACAGAGCAGCAGTTAAATCAGAAAACCCAAATAGGTTATGCCTTTGCGATTATTACTTTGGGATTTTTGTTCTGCGGTGTCTGTGTAGCACATTCTGTGATTGAGGAACAAAACAACAAGGTATTTACCAGAGTGATGTTAACAAAATTAAGCAGCAGGGATTATTTTATATCTAAATTTGTGGTCGCCTTTATCATCAGCGTCATGCAGACCTTGGTGCTTGCAGTATGTATTTTCTTTATTCCGGGATTGGATGTGGGAATGAATATCATGAGCTTTCTGGCGATAATCTTCCTGCTAGGCTTGATATTCAGTACCTTAAGCCTTTTGCTGGGTGTGGTTCTTGGTGATATTATGAGTTCCAATTATATGGTGTTTGCAATCTGGAGTATTTCTGCACTGCTGGCAGGTCTGTATTTCCCATTAAATGATACGACGAAAGCATTGAAAACACTTTCCTATCTGATGCCCCAGAGATGGTTTATGGATGCGTCGGAATTACTATTAGTGGGGGACAAAGGTGCCTATTCTATGTTATTATGTGTTACGGCAGCCTATTTAATCGTTATCATTAGTATCGGTGGGGTGTGCCTCAAGATCAAGAAAAGTGAGGTTTAGCATGGGAGAACGCTTTAGGGAGCATTATTTTGTCCTGCTTCGAATTGCATTATTGCTAATATTGGAGATCTATATTGTTTTATCACAGTCTGTGTTGACAGGAGCATCAGTAAAGCTACTCCTGCTTCTTGCGTTATTGATTGGTGTGATTGCAGGAAAGGAGTTGGTAGAGTCACGTTTTCAGATTTTGTTTTTGGGGGTAGCAGGTGTTTTACTGCTTCTTTTAATCGTTACGCAGGGGACAATATTTATTTTACCAGGTATTTTCTTATGCTATGAAGTGTTAAGTTATTTTAGACCACAGCTATTGTGGTATTTCCTTCCATTAGGATTGGTTTTTGTACCTAATCAGATAGATCTTTCTGTTCAGCTAATGATAGCAGTTTTCCTGGAAATTATTTATTACCAGCATGATTTTGTGGTGGAATCCTATCGAAAACAGACACAGGAAGACACGATTGCGGAGCAGGCGCTAAAGCATAGTATGAACCGAAGGGAGCAGGAGATGCAGGAAGAGGTTCGAAAGAGCCTGTTGGTGGCAGAAAATCAAATGTTGGAGGAGAGGGCAGAGCTGTCTCAGACCTTGCACGATAAGTTGGGACATAATATGAATGGTTCTGTATATCAGTTAGAGGCGGTGAAGCTGCTATTGGAAAAGGAGCCGGAAACATCGAAAAAAATGATACAGGCAGTGATTGATCAGCTACGCAGTGGAATGGATGAGATTCGCCTGATTCTGAGAAAAGAACGTCCTCAGAAGTATCGGCTTGCTATCTTGCAGTTGGAAAATTTATGTGAGGATTGCAGAAGGAAGGGTGTGGAGGCAGAATTAATCACAGAAGGTGAGTTAAAGTCTGTTCCAGAAAAATACTTGGAAATTATTTTGGACAATGCTTATGAAGCGGTGTCTAATTCTATGAAATATGCAAAGTGTAGTAAAATCAAAATCAGTGTGTATGTATTGCATCAGATGATACGTTGCAGTATATCGGATAATGGAGTTGGCTGTAGTAAAGTAGTTGATGGAATGGGAATCTCGGGTATGAGAAAAAGAATGAGAGAAGTGAATGGCATTCTGGACTTTGAGACTGAACTTGGATTTACGATCAATATGTTATTGCCCTTATAGGAGGATGTGGGGATATGGAGAGAATTAAAATCATCATTGCCGAAGACAGTGATTTTGTAAGAGATGGAATGCGGATTATATTGGATGTGGATGAAGATTTTGAAGTGATTGGCTGTGCCAGAAATGGTCGGGAGGCTATTGAACTTGCCCGGAAAAATGCTCCGGATATTTTTCTGATGGATATCCAAATGCCGGAAATGGATGGAATTGAGGCAACGAAGTATATTGTAGAAAATAAGCTGGTAAAGTTTTTGATTCTGACTACTTTTGATGATGATGAACTTGTACAGTGTGCATTGAAGAATGGGGCAAAAGGATATTTGATCAAGAAC
>CAMWKN010000196.1 GCA_947174825.1 uncultured Clostridium sp. | reverse complement strand
ATTTCAATCCATGCACGTTCCGTATTTTTTTCTATCTCTTTCATTACAAATCCCCCTCTATGATACGCATCGGTGCCGAAACGACTGTACAGTTATCCGGAACATCTCTGCTAACCACTGTCCCTGCTCCTACTTTAACATTGTCCCCAATTCTTATATTTCCAATAATCACTGCACCTGCCCCAATTAAACAGTTATCACCTATAATAGGAGCTTTTTTATCGACCTCACCAACTGTAACATTTTGATAAATACAACAATTTTTTCCTATCTGTGCATAACGTGAAATATAAACCCCCTGTAGTCCATGTGGGAGAATTGGTCTTCCTTGTATCACAGCCGTTGCCCCAATATACCCTCTATGCCGATACGCACATCTTCCCATCAACAAAGTCAGTGCTTTATGAAATAGTTTGAATCTTGTTTTATTTTTCCATTGATATAACTTCCAAAAATAATTTAAGTTATTCCCCTGCGAATAATCAACAATGTCCCATTTCAAACTCATATTGTCCTCCAATCTGTACATCATATGCCATTTTAATCATTCTCATATAAACCAATTAACTTGTCCAACATATCTGCAAATGACAATCCAATCCCTTGCATCATGCTTGGAAAACGACTATGAGAAGTAAAGCCGGGAATGGTATTCACTTCATTAAAAACAACACCTCCAGACGGTGTTAAAAACAGATCTACTCTGGCAAATCCAGAGCAGTCCAAAGCTTTATATATTACCACAGCCGTCTCCTGTATCCTTTTTTCTGTTTCACTGTCAATTCTAGCCGGCATAAAAATTTTCGATGTCTTCAGAGTATACTTCTCTTCATAATCAAAAAAGCCATTTGACAACTCAATCTCGTCTACTCTGCCAATGGTTAGGATTTCATTTCCCAATATGGCACAACCCACTTCAAACCCATCAACAGATTCCTCTATAATAATTTCTTCATCATACGTGAATGCCTTTTTCATGGCGGAATCCAGATCTTCCTCTGTATAGGCTTTTGTAATACCATAGGAAGATCCCGCATGGACAGGTTTTACAAAAAGCGGAAACGATAACTCCTGCAAATTCTTTAGCAATATACTATCTTTCCTGTCTGCATACTGTACTTTAATTGCTTTTGGCACATCAATCCCTGCTTCATGGACAAGCCTATGAGCCCTGTCTTTATCCATACATAAAGCAGATGCAAGTGTGCGACAGCCAACAATTGGTATTCCTGCCATTTCAAATATTCCCTGTAATGTTCCATCCTCACCATTTATCCCATGTAAGACAGGAAAAACTAAATCAACACTCAGCACATGATATCTGCCTTCAGATAATTCTATAAATCCCTTATGAGAACTACTAACCGAAACGGAAACAGGCACTAGATTTTTCTTATCGCCATGCCATGTATCATTTGCAATATTCTGATAATCTCCTTTATAGTAATACCAATTCCCGTCCCTGCTAATTCCAATCGAAATAACATCATATTTATTTTTATGAATGTTCTCGAGAACAGAAAAAGCCGATTGCAACGACACCTCATATTCTGTAGATTTTCCTCCAAAAATAATTGCAATTTTCTTTTTGTACATTCTAAGCACTCCTCTCTCTGCATAACTTTTTTTCGTGACATGATGCATCCTCACCTTTGCCTGTTGTCCCTGCACGAAGCAAAACACCCTTGTTCCAGCACGATAATTGTACCAAGAACAAGAGTGTCTTTTATTTGTTTGCACTTAATATATTCTTCTAAATTACTTTAAACTTTCTTACGATTTACTTACGATAATGGCATCCTCATTTTGCAGCCCACCTTTCCGCAGCCTCATAATGACATCAGCCTGCTCCGCAATATCATTAGAGTGCGTTACGATTACCACACATTTGTTCATTTGGTGAGCACACTCTTTTAAAATATTTGTAATTGAGATCGCAGTATCCTCATCAAGATTTCCTGTCGGCTCGTCTGCAAGAATAACGCTTGCGTCAGAAGCCAGCGCACGAGCAATTGCTACCCGTTGCTGCTGTCCGCCAGAGAGCTGCAGAACATTTCGCTTTGCTTCCTCTCTTGTAAGCCCTAAACGCTCCAAAATAGGCAATGGCGGCAGTTTAGAGGTCAAAGCCACATTCTCTGCTGGAGTCATATAGTCAATCAGATTATAACTTTGAAAAATAAAAGCCACATTGTTTTTGCGGTGCCATGCAAGCCCTTTTTTCTCGATATCCTCTCCTTGAAACAACACCTGCCCATCAGACGGGCTATCCAATCCACCAAGCAGGGAGAGCAAGGTCGTTTTTCCACACCCACTCGGACCGAGGATTGCATAAAATTTCCCCACCTCAAAATCGGTAGATATATTTTTAAGTACAGCTCTATTTCCATCATAGGAATATTTAACATTACAAGTTTCAATGATACTCATATAAATTTCCTCCTTAACTCATTTTCGTAAGAATATCTTTCGGCTTTGAACGAACAACAGTCCACGATGAAGCAACAACCGCTATCGCAATCAGTAAAATGCCAATCATATATAGAGGGAGCAGATACGTTGCGTTAATGTGCACATTGAGATTTGTTGTTCCTGTTGTAATTCTGGATACCAAAAACGTTCCTGCTTTTTCTGCTATCAGATTGCTAAATGGTATAGATGCCACAAACGAAATAACAGCCACGGCGAAAGCTTCTGTAAATATTTGCAAAATGATATTCGTCTTGCTCTTGCCAATGGAAAGCAAAATTCCGATTTCCTTTTTGCGTCCTCTAATCCAGATTGTCAGAAGCAGGGTCAGAATAACAACGCTGACAACTGAAATAATGATAATTGTAGCATTCACCAGTTTTTGAAGGGACTCTAAAGGCGTAGATACAACATCATATTCATCTGTATCAATGCTGAGTTTTAAGGTTTTTCCTTTTAACTCTGGCAAAGCAGAAATTTTGTCGTAGACATTCTGAACACTAACAGGGTCTTCCACAAAGATAGTCAACTGGTCATACCCATCCAATTCCTTTTTAAATAGTTCAAACATCGTCGTATAATCTATATAGCCGCAGTTGGCGGGAATTTGATTCACGGTTAAAGCGTTCCCCGAAGTACCCTCTGTGCCGTCAAAAATCCCTACGATTTCAAATTCTGATATAGCGTCCGAATCCAGAGAGTACATTTTAATTTTATCGCCAACAGACAGCTTGTTATAGTCGGCAAGCTCCTTTGAAATCAAACAAGCATGTTTATCATCTGGCGTAATATGCCTGCCGTCTACTAATTTATACTTTCCGCTTTGGAACTTGGAGCATTTCTCAGATGACAATGTTGCGGTATAATCTGATATTTCTCCGTACTGTGTAATGCTCAAGCCAAGGGAAGCGGGCAGATACTTGAAATCAACTCCTGCACCACAATAAAGGCTCTCGGAATTGTAGTCCACAACGCCGTCAACCTTTTTGATTGCATCTACAATTTCCTGTGTAATTAAGTCTCCGTTATAAGTGTAAACCGTTCCCCATTGGTTTTGCTGAATGTCTGTATGTCCGTCCGAGTCAGTGTCAAGCAGAATTTTTCCACCAATAGCTGTCTGAACATCTGCTGTCGCACCCTTAGCTGCGTCACGAATAGCAATGCCTATGAGTATAAAAGTCGCTATAAGCGTTAGCACCAGAAACAATATAACTGTCTTAACTCGTTGTCTGAAACAGTACAGACCTGCTCTTTTTATAAAGCTCATTCTAAAACCCTCCTAACTCATTTTTGATAAAATTTCTTTTGGTTTCAAACGCATAATCATAATGGATGATGCCAAGGTCGAAACTGCAATTACGACTAATTGGCAAAAATAAATAAGCAATGTTTCTATGAAGCTCAGCTTCAGATAATTTTCAATTTGCAGGCTGTCCCCAATTCCTGCCGTTATCGTTTCCGCGTTTAACAGGTTAGGTTGCAGCTCGCCAAACAAGCTATGTCCTAAAAAGCCTGTAACACACAAAGAAGCAATATAGGATAAGATCAGTGCAATTATTGTAACTGACAATACCTCTAACAAAAATCCCGCCATAATCTGCCCTTTTGAAACTCCTGCTGCAAGCAAAATACCTGCTTCCTGCATTCTGCCACGCATACGCATGGTTAATAGCAAGGTCAAAAACGCTGTACTGACAATTGATACAAAGGCAAGCAGTATCTTTACTAAATCGCCGTGAGAAGATAACTGGTCTGCTATCTTGGAATATTGAAAATCATTAGTGCGGATAAAATGTGTTGTCCAGTCAATAGATTGCAATAGCTGAACATTGCGGGTAATATTTTCAAGTTTGGCAGGGTCAGTAATATAAAAATCAACTTCTCCCGTGTAAATACCTGCTTCACTCTCGTGTAGCTTATTCAATACATCAAGGCTTGCATATATCTCATTTTCAGCAATACCTGCCGTTGGTTTAATAGAGTTGTCCTCGATATTCAGCTTATATATTCCTAATACCTCAACTTGAACATATGCTATCTTAACAGGTATTTCATCAATGTATGCTCCGTCGGTCACTCCGAGCCTTGCATGGGTTAGTGTCAGTGTGTCGCCAACCGATAGCTGATTGGAATTAGCTAATTGTTCGCTGATAAGAATTTTTCCGTTGTCTACTTCTGTGATATGTTTTCCTGCTACCAAAATGGCTGTTTCATCTGTGAAATTAGGGGCAAGTGCTGAAAATCGTAGTGCCGTCACTTTTCCCATATTGTTTTCTTCGGTATGTTTATCACCGGGAACAAATTGGATTGCATCGCTTTTGGCAAAACCATAATTGATAGGATTATAATATTTAATTTCCCCTGTTTGCATAATCTCATCTATTT
>CAMWKN010000195.1 GCA_947174825.1 uncultured Clostridium sp. | reverse complement strand
GACAACAAAGTACATGACGCTTCCTTCTCACACGCCCACGCCGTATCACAGTAAGAGCAATGCAAATTACAATCCCGCATCCTCACAAACACGGCTAATTCCCCGGCTCTCATTCCTTCCCCGTTGATGCTTTCAAAGATCTCTACCACATGATATTTTGCCATAATGATTTTATTACGCCTCTTTCCTGATATCCATTTCTCTCTGATAGGTAGCGCAGTTATTCGGCGTTTCATAAACCTGTACCTGTGCCACCTGATACTGCATTTGTATGAAATGGTCATAAAAATATTTTGCAAAATTTTCTGCCGTAGGACGAAACGGCAATTCTAATACCGGAAATCCCTCTGCCTGCAGCGCCTGACTGGTTTCCGGCATAAGAGATCCTTCTTCGATAATCAGAATGTGATCCATGGAATCTAACAGGCTATGCAAATCCTCTTTTAATTCAGCAAAATCCACACACATCCCTGCATGCTGCTGATCTGTCTGCAATTTTTCCGACTCAACGGTCAATACCACCCGCCATCGATGCCCATGCAGGTTAGCACATTTTCCTGCATACCCTGCCAGAAAATGAGCAGAGTCAAAACTATGTTCTGTCGTCAATTGATACATAACTTACCTCTTACTTTTCCTATAAAGTCAAAAAAGCAGACTCCCGTCTGCTTTCCTGCCACCTCTGGCAACATCTGCAGTCCGAGTTTTGTTTATAGACAGGATGGTACTAATGAACTGTCTGCTTATCTTGCGATTTCACTGCTATCATATGTAAAAAGCCTCCCACAAAGAAGCGCTACACATACACTTTGTTGTTTTTTAATAGTTTTTTCTTGCAATGCTTAACCCGCATTGCCCGTTTTCCTGCCATCTGAACATAACTTCGATTTCCCGTTACCGTCGTCTTTCCAAAGCGACGCTTTGACTGGGAACGGATAACCATGCCATAGCGGGCACTATATATTACATTGCCAGATACTCCATTGGAAAGGCGATGTGTCTTTCCCTTTGCTGCCAACAACTGTACCAATATACCGGAAGCATGAATCCCTTTGCTCTGACCTGCCTGTGTAATCAATAGATTTTTCCGAATGGAAAAACCGATGGTATTCTCCAATAATATCGCCTCTGCATCAGTACCTGTTATTGTACATTCCCTAATCTTCACCTTGGAATGAAGGCGATTTTGATACTTTTTCTGCTTGACTCCGGCAGCATAAATCCCTTTCCTGCCATGTACAATACATTTCTCCAATACAATATTCTGACAGGTCTGACCATTCACGCAACTTTTATTAATAACAGATTTCAAACCATCTGTCAAGAGTGGAACGGCAGGATCCAACTCAAGCGCAGCCAGATTCAGTCCTTTTTTTTGTTTGGAACCCTTTTTACAACGGATCTCACAATGGGTCATCTCCACATTTTTGCAGGCAATCAATCGCACCCCTGTCTCTGGCATGGATGTAATCACTGTCATATCCTCCATCTGTATATTGGAGGCATGCATCAGGGTAATCAGCGGATATGTTTTTTTCTTATGCTTACTCCTCCATAGCCCCCCCTGAATGACAACATTTTCCAAAGAATGATAATCGGTATCTGTTACCTGATTATCCAAAATCCCTGTCCCTTCTCCATTCAACAAAAAAGTAACACCAGTTGCAAGCAAGGTAGTATTGCTCCCAATGGTAATTCCCTGCTTTAATTTGATTACCGTTCCCTCAGGAATCATCAGTGTCTTTTCCCGGTCACTACCTAACAAATAGTTTAATGCCTGCGCTTCCTGTGTCCCATCATCTCCAATGGGCTGATACATCATTTCATCATCTTCATTATATGTTGCAATCGTCTGATCTTTCCACTGCACGATATCTCCATACTCCGCAGCCGATACTGTCCTGCCTGTCAGACAGAAAAAAATCCCCATAAACAAAAACAGATAAAACCTGCTGTGATACTGGCGCATCCTATTACCCCCATAATATCCGCAACAAGCTAGTATAAGCAAATACTAGCATCTTAAGCCGAACCATCTTGATACAAGAATCTGCATCATCCATCAACACATACGCTTGCTATCTTACACCCTCTGTTTCATTCCGTCAAGCCAAAAAAGCGTAAGCCCAACGGCTTACGCTGCAAGAAATCCTTCGGATTTCTTGGTCGTGTACCACTATGTTGTGAGCACTTTCCTATTCGACAAAAAAGAAAACCCTGCCAGAGAAATTCTCTGACAAGGTTTTCCGAAATTAATCCTACATAACATGAAAATTCATTTTCATGCATACAGAAAGTTTTATCCCTTAACACTACCCAGTGCAACACCCTGTACGATGTGCTTAGACAGAATGATATATACTACAATAACCGGCAGAATCGCAAAGGTCATCATCATATACACCTGCCCCATATCAAACTTCAGGAAGTCAGCACCACGCAACTCAGCAATCATAATTGGCAGTGTTTTCATCTTTGCCTTAGTCAAAATCAGTGCTGGAAGGAAGTAGTTATTCCAGTTACTAACAAAAGCGAAAATTGCCTGCACAGCGATTGCCGGTTTCATGATCGGTATAACCATCATATTAAAGGTATAGAACTCTCCTGCTCCATCAATTCGAGATGCCTCTATGATCTCCAACGGCAATGCAGACTCCATATATTGCTTCATATAGAAGAATACTGCTGGTGCCGCAACGGCAGGAACAATCAATGGAACAAAGTTGTCAATTAAATTCCAGTCATTCATCAAGCTATAGAAACCTAATGCTGTAACCTGAGTCGGAATCATCATAACTGCCAGAATAAAGGTCAAGATCACATCTCTTCCCTTAAAATGGTATACATGCACTGCATAAGCTGTCATGGTTGAAAAATATACGGTCAATACAGCACAACATGCTGAAATAAATACACTGTTACGCAATCCGCTCCATACAGGCTGTGTACTTGCCATCAGGCTCTGCCAGTTCTTCAGCAGGTAAGTCCCCGGAATTGCTGAGAATCCATGCTGAATCTGTGCATGTGATCTGGATGTATTAACAAACAAAATGTAAAACCAGAACAAACAAATTAATGTAATAAAAACTAATACAATATACGCAATGACACGTCTTGCATGAAGACCAATGCCACCTTTTCCTACTACGTCATCCATGGCTCAGGCCTCCCTTCTCTGTGTAAATGCCTTAAACACAATCAAGCTCAAAATACCGGTAATGATAAACAAGATTACCGACAAAGCACCACCCATACCATAGTTCTTGCTATAGAGCTGCTTATTCAAATACATGATCAGTGTCATTGTAGTTTCTACCGGCTGTCCTCTGCTCATAGTCAAAGGAGCGCCTTTTCCATTTGTCAAGATCTGCGGAACATCGAACATCTGCAATCCACCGATCAAAGAAGTAATCATTACATAGATCAGAATCGGCCGAAGCAAAGGCAATGTAATTCGGAAAAACACCTGTGTTGATGTTGCCCCATCCACTTCTGCTGCTTCGAATAATCCTGGGTCAATTCCCATCATACCTGCCATCAGCAAGATGGTAGTATTACCAAACCACATCAAAAAGTTCATCAGAGCGACCAAACCTCTGGCTGACCACGGATGATTCAGGAAGTTATATGCTTTCTGAATCACTCCTATCTGCGTAAGCATAGCATTTACTGGACCTGCTGTCTCAAACAATGCAAAGAATAACATTGCAAATGCGGATGCCATGATAACATTTGGCAGATAGATAACTGTTTTGAAGAACCCAGATGCCTTTAATTTCAAACGGGTATCAGAGAACCATGCACCCAACAGTAAAGATACGATAATCTGTGGTATAAAACCCATTGCCCACATGATCATGGTGTTTTTCAGATAAACCCAGATATAGCCATCTGAAAATAAGTGTTTATAGTTCTCCATCCCTATAAAATTCGGTCCAATTTGTGTCAAACCGGATCGATAATTCTCATAAAAGCTATTGTAGATCGTACTAACTAATGGTATTAATTGAAATACAACGTATACAACAATAAAAGGTATTAGAAATATGTATCCCCAGCGATTATATTTCTCTACTTTTCCCCTTTTTTTATTCGGAGATCCGCCCATACCATTCTCCCTCCTTACATTCAGAATATAGAAAACCACAAACAAAACAGCAATTTTCTATTCACTTAAACAAAAACGTGCCCGCCTACAAAAGTAAGCAGGCACATCAGTTTCCTAAGTCCCATCCAAAAGACTAATGGATTAGTGCTTTAATTCTGGGTATTTCGTTTCTACGTTCTTGTAGAATGCTGCTAAAGCATCTTCATAAGAGCTTACATTACCATCGAAGTATTCCTTCATTGCATTCTGGAACTCTTCGTTACAACCCTGATCGTAGATAGACAAATTGCTCAGGCTAACGTCTTTGATTTTCTCATTGAAGAGAGGCATTGGATTATATCCGCCTAATACTTCACTACCGAAATCTTTATCCTTCTCAAGAGATGCTGTAATGTTCTGGTTATTTGGATAATCATGATCTTTCTTTGCAATGTCAGTTAACACATCCTCATTGGTTGTCATGGTCTCAATCATCTCTTTAATCAGAGACTTGTTGTCGGAACCATTTGCTCCACAAAGCCATGTTCCACCCCAGAAGAAACTCTGAGGACCTGCACATAATCTCCACTTACCATCTCTTGCCAGATCATAGGTAGGGACATTGGTCTTCTTATCACGCTCAGCCATGGAGAAATCAAAGAACCAAGATGGTCCGAAGTAAGCAAATACATCACCCTTGCTGTCGAAACCTTTCTTCCACTCAGTCTCCCATAAAGGCTCTGTAGTAGTCTGTCCCTTATCAACC
>CAMWKN010000194.1 GCA_947174825.1 uncultured Clostridium sp. | reverse complement strand
CGTTAATATGCTTAATATGATAATCTGCATATTTGATGATAGATTCTCTCTGTTCCGCATTTTTCATTTCAAGCATTTCAGAAAAAACGGTGCTCATACCTGCTGACTTCGCACCACATAATTCATTTGAGCCTCCATCTCCAACAAATAGACATTCCTCTGGCAATACATTCAAACGCTGCATTGCTAACTCATAAATTTGCCTATCCGGTTTTAATAATCCCACATTACACGAAAAAATAGAATCATTAAAATACTTAAATAATTGGGATTGGTTCCAATACTTACAATCTATGCAATCCGCATTACTTATCAGTCCCAATTTGATATCTTTTAATTTCAATTTTTGTAAAGTATCTAATATATCTTTTGATATCATTTTTAGAGCATTTTTCATTCTCTGCTCACGGGCAAATAGAACTTGCTCTTTTTGAACATCACTAACGTCAAAAGGCATAAGGGATATTATCTTATCTATAATTTCTCTTTCAGTTTTCACAAAACCCAAAGCTCGTTCATGATACAGTATATCGTTTTCAGCGTATTGTTCCCACTCGCTAACAGACAAGTTCAAAATATCATATTCGTTGTTTGTTTTTTCATATGTGGGAACTATCAATGTGAAAAATAAATCAAAATATATCGCCTTTATCATTTCTCCTCCTATAGCTTATGATTTGCAGATACTGTATTGCATGAAGTTCCCATTCTTCTCAAATCCAAAATCTGCATAAAGCAACACACCCATATCGGATGCTGTAATCTGTACCGTCCCACATCCGTACTCTTTCGCTTCATTTACAACTCTGGATAACAATTCCCTTGCAATACCATGCCTGCGATATTCCTTAGACACAAACATGCTTGAGAGTAGTCCCAGCTTACCACTGGGGCAACTAAAATAAGGTGGCTTTTCCACAAATGACATTCCGCTTGTTCCGATAATTTTATCTTCATCCACTGCCAACCACGATACAAATGTTCCATCTGCCATATGACGATTATAGTAATCTTTCAAAGCAGGTTTTAAATCAATATCTTCCTGTGCACCTTCTTCACGTAGCTGATGGATTCTCATTTCAATAAATATTTCCAATTCATTTTCTGTCAATCTTCTATATTCTATTTTCATGCAGACCACTCCTTATTTTTTACTACTACAACATATCTTCTCAGGCTCTTAATTACGCCATTTCCTCTGCATAACATTTTACATTTTCTTTTATAATATCAAAAACCTCACAAATCCTCAATGAACTTGTGGGAGAAAATATATTTATTGTCTGTTTCATTATTTTTATGCTATTAATCATCCGTTGATACAATCTTGTTTGGAGGAAATGTAGAATTATCTTGAATGGTATAGTATACTGTTTATGTAGCTTAGAACAACGAGTTGGAATTAGAGGAGAAAGACTGCCATGAAAAATTCAACTAAAAGAGTTTGGAAAATATTATCAGTTACTATGGTCCTTGTATTGGTGCTTAGCTTATCTGCCTGCAAAAATAACAAAAGCAGTGCAGAGACAAAGTCTTTGTATACACAAGGTCTGGAAGTAATTCAGCTTATGTTTGAAATGACGCAATCCGAAGAATATATTGACCTCTGCGGGGGAACTAATGAAATTAAGGCTATTGTACAAAATATAAGTACCGGCGATTATACAACTCCGAAAGCTGTGTATGCGATTTCCATTTCCGATGAAAATCTTGCTACAATGGCAGAGCTTAATAATCTGGACAATCCTTCTAAAGAATTAAAGGCCTTCCTTTTGAAGAGAATTTTAGGCAGCTTAATTACACGGATAAACGGTATGGACGGTGCTGACAACATAGCTGCATCCAGTATATGTACTGCAGGAAAGACCTTTGTTTATGAGAAAGCCAATGAAGATTTGATCTATCTATACACATATGATAATGCTACTCCGGTAGCTGTAACTTTCAGTGTTGGCGAAGATCATGCAATCTCTGCGAACGGCATTTTCGTAATTAATGATAAATTTAGCGATGGCTCTGCAGATGAAATCAAATCATCCTTCCGTGACATCGCAGTTGAAGTAACCGAAGTTATTCCAGAAAAGTCAAATACCCCGTAGCAAGCTACGGGGCATGACCTAGCAAGTGCCATCTTGTGCCCTCACTTTGCCTTCGCTAGAATAAAATTCATATCATGCGCACAAACGCCCAATTCGCTCATACCGTTCTGTATTTAACTGCTCCAACAGGCAGGCATAAGGATCTAACTGGTTACTCAAAACCATCTTGCACACATTGACAGAAAATCCACTGACCAGTGCTACACCATACTCATTCTCACGAACCGGAATTACGTTTGTGCGACTATTGCAGTTCCAGAAGACCAGTTTCGGCATTTGATAGCCATGCAAAGAATAACGATATTGTATCTTTTGAAACAAGGTCTTTTGATTGCTGCTTCCACGTGCCTGATCAAATTCCATATCAGATATTACCAGCACTGTCTTTGGCAAATCTCTCTGTGACAGCTTGTTTTTTACTGCTGTCTGTAAAATCAGCTCAAAACTCCTTTCAATATTTGTATTGCTGCAATCGTCATGGGCATAGGTCAGATTCAATTTATCCTGCAAAGTCCGACACCCGGATAGGTCTACATACTCCGGCTGCGCAGAAAAGGTAATAAACTTGTTGTGATATTCTCCCCGCATCCGCTCTGCAAAATAAATTCCCAAAGCATTTGATACATGAATCGCCTGCAAATTTCCATCGCCTACCCCGCAACACATGCTCCCCGAACCATCTACAATGCAAAGTACATCATCTGCTCCCTGCACCTGGTCATCCAAGTGCTTCCACAACTCCTCTAAGCTTTCATCATAATCTCCTACTTGCGGCATCCATCTTCTACTATGACTATATTTCTGCACAATTTCATGTGGCATCAGCACCCCCGCATGAATGCTTTTCTCTCCCTTCGCCAAACTCTCCAGAAATTTTCTGCGTCTGCTTTCATCATTGCGCAAAAATGCCTTACGATAACACAAATTCGCTCTGGACGGAACATTTTCATAGGAAATCTCCTGCCAGTTTCCCTCACTCATAGCCACTTCCAACACATTGGAATATTTTCTCAAAGCAGAAAGCATCTGACGATACTGCTTTGCCGTAATTTCCAAAGCATTTCGAATCTTAGCGGCAATCCGCTGGCTTTCTTTCGATGAAGCATTCACACTAGGCATCCACTTGGCGCACAAGGAAATCGGCTCCTCCGCCTGCATATTCTCCATATCCCGGGTAAGCTGCTCCTTTAAATACTGAATCACATCTGACTCTACCGCTGTATCAAACAGACATAACAGATCATCAAATCTGCCATATTCTGCCACAAGTGGAATCAAACGTCTTACCATATCCTTTCTGATTTCAATCAACGATTTCAAAATAATACGAAAAGAACGTCTCTCTCCCAAACCTCCCCGAATATCCCGCAGGAAAAATAACCATTTCATGGCAAGCTCTGGATTTTCATAATATGCCTTCAGAAAACGCTGACTGATTTCCCTCTCATTCATATTTCGCAAGGAAGCCACTGCAAAATTTAAATCCAACAGCTCCTTGCCTGTGGTCGCATAACCCAGTGCTCCATTTTCTGTAACGGCTTTTCGATCTGTCAAAACATTATGTAATTGCTCCATAAAACCCATGATTATCTCCCCTTTCTTTTTACATATAGTGGAAGGAATGGGACTCGAACCCACATCAGTGTACCCCTGTGGAAAGAAAAATTGCTGTCCGTGACTTTGACAAGCCACATTATCTCCTACACCGGTCTGCCATTTGACCTACCCTTCCTTTAAAAAAGAATCCTGCCGGGATGGGATTCGAACCCATGACACCACCGTTTCATATATATTTGCTGCAAGAGCCTTTTCCAAGACTCCGTTTTTATGTGCTCTACCTATGCCGTTTCACGGCACATATTCTGAGCTACCACAGCAGGATTCCGACATCGGGTGTTTCCCTCTGTCTGAAACCATATTAAAATAATTGGAAAAATTTATCATTTCAAAAAAGTTGCGAACTGTTTTTTCCTGCAAAAAACAGCTGGCAGTAGATTCAAAAATCTACTGCCAGCTGCGTCATTCACATCTTCACTCAGGCCCAGTAATATTTCATTTATTTAGCATTCATTGTGCTAACATCCTATCAATACTTCTTTCCCCCGAAAGGCAAAGCCGTACTTCCGTATCCGTTCTTTAGCAATTCCCTGATCTAACAGAGATTGCTCGTACTTTTTATCATGAATCTGCTGCAGAGCCGCCTGTACTGTTTCTTCCAGATCACTTTCTTTCTTGGGATTGTAAACTTTAAATTCCAAAATAATACCGTCATCTGCCGAATCCAATGGACGCAACATTACATCATAACGTCCAAAACCACTTTCCCGGTTAGAAACCACTTCATATCTCCCCCGTAAATCCACCAGTAAGCCCAATACAAAGCCATGATAAAATCGTTCCGGTGCTCTCTTAGACGGTTTTTCCCCTCCATCAAAGGAACTGAACATGGATTCCGCCACCTGTGCCATATATTCATTCATAGATTCCAGATCTGCACACAACAGCGATTTAATAAAATCATTATAATCTGCAGAATTTTTATGAAACCAGCCGTTTATCATGGTTTCAAACATTTTCCGGACTTCATAATTCGTCAGTTCGAATTCATAGGTATCTCCCTGAATTTCCACCACTTTCAAATATCCACTGGCAAATAACAAACTCCAGACTGCACTTTCATCGCTGTTATCAAGTTGATTGAATACCATTTCTTCATCACTCACACTATGGATAGAAAGTCCCTGCAGCAAATCATCAAACCGCAT
>CAMWKN010000193.1 GCA_947174825.1 uncultured Clostridium sp. | reverse complement strand
ATATCTGCAAGGCAATGGATGGCATGCGGTGTGCAGTACAGAAAAATCAGCAGGTGATATGGGAGCTGATTGAGGAGCAGCGGAAAATCAATGGTGCGTTTGCACATGATCTGCGTACGCCCCTTACGGTGATTATCGGTTATACGCAGATGCTTTCTGAGTATTACAGGGCTGGTAAAATTGAGGACGAGGTTTTGCTTGATACGCTGACAGCAATTGAAAAACAGGCAGTAAGAATGCAGCGGTTTGCAGGAACCATGAAAGACATACACCACTTTGAAATGCTTGAAGTAAAAAGAGAGCGCCATACACTTGCCGCTTTGGAGCAGGAAATTCACAGCTTTATAACAGGATTGAAGAAAAAGACAGAATTGGAGTTTTCGATTACAGTAAAAGGTGAGGAAACACCTTTGTTTTATGATGAAAATGTTGTTATGGAGATTTTAGCCAATCTACTGTCAAATGCACTCCGTTACGGGAAAAAGAAGGTTGATATTATTGCCGAGCATCAGGGGGAATGGCTTGATGTTTATGTCAGGGATGATGGAAGGGGAATGACAAAGCAGGAACTCTATAAGGCAGATAGTCCATATTATTCGGATAAAACTGCGAAGGATACGGAAACCGCTGTAAAAGACACGGCAGATAGTGAAGCCAAAGGGACAGAAGCGGAAGAACATATGGGACTGGGGCTTACAATCTGCAAAATACTGTGTAAAAAGCATGGCGGGCAAATTAGCTTTTCCAACAGCATGACCGGGGGTGCCATTGTCTGTGCACGGTTTCGTGTGGATTAATAGAGAAAAAATAGAGAATTGTATGCTACGATACCTTCAGCCTGATAGAACAGACAATAAGCAGGTGTGGAAGGAGACTTAATTGTGGAAACTCAAATATGCTTAAATGGTGTAAACAAATTTTATGGCAAAAAGCAGGCATTGAAGGATATTGATTTAACAATTCCCCAAGGAATGTTTGGACTGCTTGGAAGAAACGGTGCAGGAAAGACAACACTGATGAAGGTACTGGCAACCCTGCTTTCGGTAAGCAGTGGTAAGATTGATATCTGTGGGGTGCCGCTTACGGATGCGGCGAAGATACGACGAATGACAGGATATCTGCCCCAGGATTTTTCAATGTATGGAAATATGACAGTATACGAGGCTATGGATTATTTGGGAGTACTTTCCGGGCTGTCAAAACAGGAGAGGAAAGAGAGAATACCAAAGCTTTTGGAGCGGGTTAACCTGCAGAATAACCATCGGACAAAGGTTAAGGCAATGTCAGGTGGAATGCGCAGAAGGCTTGGGATTGCACAGGCCATTTTACATAACCCGAAGGTGTTAATCGTGGATGAACCGACTGCGGGGCTGGACCCGGAGGAAAGAGTTCGTTTTCGTAATCTTCTCTGTGAAATGGCGGAGGAAAGGATTGTTATTTTATCGACCCATATTGTAGGAGATATTGAGGCTACCTGTGAAAATATAGCCATTATGGATTATGGAGAAATACTGTTCAAGGGCACGGTTATGGAGCTGCTTGCTCTGGCAGAGGGCAATGTTTATACGGCAGAAATTTCAAAAATAGAGTTAGAGCAGATTAAGCAGGAATATCTGGTAACCGGGCAGCTGGTTCAGGGAAACCATGTAACGGTGCGCTTTCTATTAAGGGAGCCTATGCAAGAGCTCTTTGGCGGAGCCACCCCCTGTGAGGTAAATGTTGAAGATGCCTACATGTATCTAATGTACCGGGAAAGGGGGGATGCATCATGCTTTTAACGCTTATGAAAAAGGAGTGTGTCCAGTATCTGAAAAGTGTGACCTATTATATTTTTTGTATCTGCCTTGCTCTTGATTTTTTCACGCAGATGGGTGAGTTTGACGTGCTGACCAAGCCGGAGAAGGGATGGGAAAGCTATGGTTATGTTCGGACCGCAGATAAGGATTTAATTATGCAGGAGACACTTAACAAGCTATGGAATGAGTATTCAACCGGTTCCTATACCACATATCCAATCGGGTTTTATAAGCGGGTACAGTTAGATGAGGCAGAGGAAGAAAAGATAGCCCAAATTATTACAAACTGTACCGGAATGACGAAGGAGGAATTTCCTGCATTTCAAGAAGAATATGAAAACATACGGGAAGCAGCAATGGAAAAGATGCTGGAGGAACAGAGTATGGAGCAGGGTGCGATTTTGGAAAATGAACTGCCTGATCCGGCTATCCCGATGAAAGAAGGACTTACCTTTGATGACTTTTGCCAGGAGATGAAAAAGGCAGATGATCTACTTGGCGGAGGCAGCTCTTACAGTGAGGCTGAGCTACAGTTTACAACCCGGCCGCAGACTTACGAGGAGGCACTGGAAGAGTATAACAGCTTTATTGAGAAGGATAAGATTACAAATGCCTATGCAAGGCTGTTTTGCGATTACATGGGAATTATGCTTGCCATGTTACCAGTATTTCTGGCAGTCGGCAGGGTGCTGCGTGACCGGAGGGCACAGGCGGAGCAAGTGATTCATATGAAATCTGCAAGCTCACTTTCCATTATTCTCAGCCGTTATCTGGCAGCGGTGCTGATGTCATTGATTCCAGTACTCCTGCTAAGCTGTTGTCCGCTTTTGCAATGCATATATTACGCAGATCGTATCGGGGCGGCTTATGATCTGTTTGCTTTTGTGCGGCATATCGGTTTCTGGCTGCTTCCGTATATTTTAATCACGCTTTCGGTTGGTTTTTTTGTTACGGAAATTACAGACAGTGTAGCGGCAGTTTTGATTCAGGGCATATGGTGGTTTGTCAGTGTTTTTATGAGCATCGGAAATCTGGTGGGACTCTGCGGCTGGAATCTGGTGCCGCGCTTTAACTCGGTAGGAGACCATGCAATTTATGAACAAATGAAGGAACAACTGTTTAAAAACCGTTTGATGTATACTGCTGTTTCCATAGTGCTGCTGCTTTTAACAGTGCTTGTGTATAGTAAAAAGAGAAAGGGGGAGTTTGCAAGTGTTAGAGCGAGGTTTGTCAATCGCAAAAACAAACTGGAAGTATAATCTCCTGCCTCATTTTCTGGTAGCAACACTATTGTGCATTGTTTCACCACTACTGATGGGTGTGGAAAATCTGAATGAGGAACAGGTGGCAACAATCATTGAACTATATTTAAGTTTTCTGGGCATTATTTTGCTGGTACCGCTGTTTTTACCGGATACCAATCGGGAGATCAGAGATTTGACTGCTTCAAAGAATACCCCCTTGCTACCTGTCCGGTTAATCCGGCTTGCCGAGGCAGTCATTTTGCTTGCTGCTCTTCTAATCGCTTATCTGCTGTTTTTGAAAACGGGAAGCTGTCAGTTCCGTTTTGGAGTATGTTTTTATGCAGCTTTTGCCACCTGCCTGTTTCAGGGCGGGCTTGGAGTGTTGTTTTACAGTGTGGTAGACAATATTGTTTTTGCCTATATGATACCGTTTCTCTATTTTGTGCTTTCTATGGGAGGCGCAAGCAAGCTGCTTGGAAAGTTTTCCCTGGTTGGATTACGAATGGAGCTGGCTGTTGGAGAAACCGGCACCGGTGGTAAAATTTATCTTTTTGGAGCTGGTATGCTTATGCTGGCCGCAGGACTCATTATACGAAAGGTGACAAGGCGGTGAGATAGAGAAAGCGGGGGAAATCCCCCCGCTTTCTCTATCTCTACATAAAAACTCCTTCCTAATACCTAATACCAATCATGTTTTTCATCACGATTTAAGGAATTAATCTGTTCCATTTCCTTTTTACTCAGTGTAAAGTCGTAGATTTCTGTATTTTCCTGTATATGTACCGGATTGCTTGAGCCTGGAATGACTACAACCCCTTTCTGCAGATTCCAACGAAGAATTACCTGTGCCACGGATTTCCCATGTGCCTTTGCTATCTTTGCTATGGTTTTATCAGAAAGCAGCTCTTTGGTATAACCTCTCCCGCCAAAAGGATACCAGCCTTCCATTACAATCCCCAGTCTGTGGACATAATCAATAACTTTACTTTCCTGATAGTATGGATGAATCTCATTCTGAACCACTGCCGGAGTGATGGTCACCTGTGGCAGAAATTCCTGCAGTTCCTTAATATACCAGTTCGACAAACCGATGGAACGGACTTTCCCCTGTCTGACCGCTTTCTCCATTGCCTTGTATGCCTTGACATCATTCTCTCCCGGATGGTGTAAAAGCAGAAGGTCTATGTAACCGATATCCAGCCGTTTCAAGGAATCATTAATTGCCTTTTCCGGATTATCATACTGATCCGGATATAATTTTGTGGTAACAAAGATCTCTTTCCTAGGTATTCCGGATTCCCTGACCGCCTTTCCCACTTCTTTTTCATTATCATACATATAGGCGGTATCAATCAACCTTACGCCACGCTTTAATGCCTCCGAAACAGACTTCACACATACATTATCCTCCAGACTGTATGTCCCGATTCCATTCAGCGGCATATCATAACCGCTATTTAATTTCACCTTCTTCTTTTTGAAGTTGAAAACAGGAGTTTTTGCTTTCTTCGTAACTTTTATTTTCATCCATGTGGATGTTTTCCTTCCAGCGAATGTAAGCGTAACCTTTATTTTGGCTGTTCCTTTTTTCTTCGCTTTCACAACTCCCTTCGCACTGACAGAAGCGATTTTTCGATCAGAAGATGTATACTTTATCCTCTTTTTCCCTTTTATATTATTTACTTTTACCATAATCGAGGCTTTTGTTCCTTTGATCAACTGGCAAGTTTTCTTTGTATAATTTGTTTTCCCGATTTTTAATGTTACTTTACTGTTCTTAGTTTTCGCCGCCATTACCTCCCGCCCCGACCTGTAGCTTATACACCTCTCCGACCCCACGAGA
>CAMWKN010000192.1 GCA_947174825.1 uncultured Clostridium sp. | reverse complement strand
CCATAGAGATCAGCACATTACGTGCGCCTTCTTCCTGCAGTTTACGGGCATACGGTATTACCTCATCTCTGGTATTTAATGTTACACCATAGATCTCACCTAATTCATGATTATTGGGTTTAATCAAAAATGGGTGAAACTCCAGAACATTTCTCAACAAGTCTTTGGTTGCATCAACAACAATCTGTAGATTCTTGCCGGATAGATATTTCATAATATCACGATACATGGTTTCCGGCATTACCGATGGAATGGAGCCTGCCAGAACCAGGGTATCACCATCCTGTAATCGTTCCAACTGTGTATACAATTTCTTGATATCGGTATCTAAAATCGCCGGTCCCATACCATTGATTTCGGACTCTTCCTCTGATCGTACCTTTACATTGATACGGGATAAACCCTCTCTCACTTCAATAAATTCGGAGACAATACCCTGTTCTTCCATGAGTCTGACTATCTCCTGTCCGGTAAATCCGGCACGAAATCCCAATGCTGTACTGTCATATCCCAGATTGTGCAGTACCAGGGATACATTAATCCCCTTACCTCCCGGGTTCATGATCTCCTGCGTCGTCCGGTTCACAGCCCCCAATTTTAAATGATCGACTGTTACGATATAGTCGAGAGACGGATTAAATGTCACTGTATAAATCATAATCTTCCCCCATTATTTTTATTATGATAACTGCTCTAAGATCCAGTTCACATCATCGGTGGTCTTCATCTTCTCCATAACCTCTTCCTCTTCCAATGCCTCGCATATTTTAGAAAGCAGATCCAGATGTTCGTCGCCAATGCCTGCAATACCAAATACTAGCTGCGCTTTTTCCTCGCCAAACTCTACTCCTTCCGGATACTGAACCAGGGTAATTCCTGTCTTTTTGACGGTATCTTTCGCCTCAGAAGTACCGTGCGGAATCGCCAGTCCCATTCCCATATATGTAGTAACCAGTTTCTCTCTCTCGATCATGGCATCCACATATGCTTCACTGACACATCCCTGTTTCACTAACAACTCTCCCGCTGCACGAATGGCTTCCTCCTTGGATACCGGCGACTGATTTAACAAAATACCATTGGCATCAATGACTGTTTTACTGGAAGCAGCTTCTTCCTGTCCTGCCGCTGCCTCTGCCTGAGCCGTTTTCTCCTGTGCCTCAGTATTTTCTGCCACACTCTCTGTCGTCAGCTGCTCATAAAAAGCATCCAAAGACGGATCTGCCAAAAAGTTTCCAATAGTAATCAACCTTGCCTGCGGCGCTGACTTTCTCGCCCGGTCAGCCAACGTGGTCTGTACCACCGCCACATCACAATCTGCTGGAATATTATCTACCGAAGTATTCTTGACGATAATCTCTGGGCGGACATCCTTGATCCGGTTCCGGAATTTGGTTGCCCCCATTGCGGAAGATCCCATGCCTGCATCACAGGCAAATATAATCTTTTTCACAGTGGAAGGATCCACTGGTTCATTATTTTGTACCACTGCCTGCCCTTTTGCCTGTGCCTTCATCTGGCTCATCTGATCCTGCGCATCCGACAGGCTGCCCCTTTTGCCATCTGTCAATTTAATAATCGGAGAGGCAATCAGGAAGGATACCACGGTAGCAATCAGGACACCCAGAATAGTAAATACCATCTTATCCTTTGGCGTCATCGACAGAAAAGCGATGATAGAACCAGGAGAAGAAGGTGCTTTGAGACCACATCCTGTCAAGGAAAAGAAAGCAATGGAACAAACGTTACCAACAATTGGTGCAATGATTACGATCGGATTCATCAGAACATATGGAAAATAAATCTCATGAATTCCTCCGAAGAAATGAATCACAACTGCACCTGGCGCAGACTGTTTTGTGGTCTTGTCTTTGGCAAAGAAACAGTACGCTAATAACACACCCAATCCCGGACCAGGATTTGCCTCCAACATGTACATGATGGATCTTCCCAACTCTTCCGCCTGCGAAGATCCTATTGGTGTAAATATACCATGATTGAGGGCATTATTCAAGAATAAAACCTTTGCCGGCTCCACAAAAATTGCCACCAGCGGCAGCAGACTGTGTGCAATCAGAACTTCTACTCCTTTTGACAGCACCATCAGAATCGCTGTCATAACTGGTCCTATAATAAAGTAACCAATAATGGCGATAATCATACCCAAAATACCAACAGAAAAATTATTAATCAACATTTCAAAACCGGTAGGCATATGACCATCCATTCTTTCATCAAAGAATTTAATAACCCAGCCGGCAAACGGCCCAATGACCATGGCTCCCATTAACATTGGCTGTCCTTCACTGCCTCCTACACCGGCAATACATCCCATCACTGCAATGGCTCCCATAACACGACCCCGGTCTCCACCAACCAGAGCTCCACCCGTAGCAGCGATTAGCACTGGCAGCAGGTAAGTCAGCATGTATGGCTGAATGGACGCCAGACCCTCATTGGGCAGCCAGCCATCTGCAATAAATAATGCAGTAATCAATCCCCAGGCAATAAATGCTCCAATGTTCGGCATTACCATAGAGGATAAAAACTTACCAAATTTTTGAACCCCATTTTTCATGTTTAACCTCTTTTCTGCGCTGCTTTTTGCGCATAATGCAATGTTTGTGCAAGCAGCGCGCAGTCACAAACTTGCTGAGTGAAAAATTAATTTTTCACTCTTAACCTCTTTTCTGCACTGCCTTATGTATTTTTGCCATACAAATTCGTGCTGCAGTGCTGGCACTAATTTGCAGTAGTATTTCCTTTGCTACAACAACTGCACTCCGGCTTCCTTACATTCTATCTGAAATTCTTTCGAAATATTCTGATCAGAAACCACAATACTTCCCTCCTCCAGAGAGCAGACATGAAAAGTACTCTTTTTGTCTGTCTTGGAAGAATCCATCAGTAGAATTTTCTCGGCAGACTGTCGGAGTACAGCCTGTTTCAAATACGATTCCATCAAAGCCCCACAGGAAAAACCTACATCAGAGGAATAGCTGGTTACCCCCATAATTGCCAAATCAAAATTTATTGTTCTCACGGTATCAACAGCCCATGTACCACATACACTCCTGCTGTATTTATTCACTTCACCACCCAGCAAAAATACAGTCGGTTGCTGCAGTCTGGATAATTCCATCACACAGTCCAGACTGCTGGTAAAAATAAAATTCGGCTGATCTGGCCAAATCTTTGCCAATGTAGTGGCGGTACTGCCGGAATCCAGATATATTGTGATATTGGGTTTGATAAATGGCAAAACCTTTTCTGCAATGGATTCCTTTTCCTCCACATTGCGCACAGAACGTCTCCCAATGTAATCATCGGTTCCCAGTACCACCTCCACGGACTTTGCCCCTCCATGGATGCGGACAATCTGCTTTGCCTCATCCAGAAATTTCAGATCCGTTCGTAATGTCATCTGAGAAACATCCGGAAAACGTTTCTCTAACTGTGCAAATGTGATGTTCCCCTTTTCATTGACAAAGTCTACAATTGCACTTCTGCGCTGTTCCATGGAATCCATACCATTTCCTCCTGTTGTTCCGTTCATCCTATACTTACGTCGCTGACACATAGCGTCGTCCAAAACAAATGATTCTGGTTCTTAGGACTATTGTTCTACAAATTCCGCAATCCTGCATCATTTTACAAAGTTCTGCAGCAAGTATTCTTCCGCCTCCGGACACCACAGTCCCTTGTTTGCATCCAGAATATCCGCTAATCCAATAAAACGCTCATCCTCTGCTCCTTTTGCACGAAAATCCTCCAGTGCCGTCAACGGCATATTCAGATGGGTATAGATCAGTTTCTTTCCTCCCGGAATCTTTGGCAGATTCAGTGTGGTCTCTGCTGCTGCGTCCAGACCGCCTACATGGGTTACCATAACTGCAGGATTAATCCGTTTTGATGCTGTCAGTTCCAGAGATTCGATCATATCTGCCGTATTCCCGCCAGTGGTTCCCATCACGTGGGTAGAATTATAATGCACATCATAAAAATTCATCTTGGCACTGAACTGATTATCCGTAGGACCTGCAAAGAAATTCAGACAGCCATCTCTGCCCAATACACCGCTGCTCTGCTCTACCACTGCTGCCACAGGTGCATAACAGAATACATCATCAAATCCCGTTCCCCCGGTAATTTCCCGCAACCCGGCAACCGGATCTTCCATCTCCCCGGTATTGACAAAGCGTAAATCAATGCCATCCGCTTTTGCTTCCTCCACCGGGAACAGTTCCTCGGCACGTTTCAGACGGTCTTCGTTCACATCGGTAACAACCACCATGGAAGGTCGGATATCTCTATGTAAGGCATAGGTCAGTGCACCCAATCCCATCGGACCGGCACCTGCCATAATCGCCAGTTTGCCACCTTCTTTGATTCCCATATCATGGTGGTACACACCCATTTTAGTATGATAAGCTGCATTAAATGCACCGATACTGCATGACATCGGCTCTGCCAGGGAAGCTTCATAATAAGCACGCCCCTTATACTCCAACAGGCATCCCAGCTCCATTACCTCTGCCGGAATCACACAATAAGTACAATCCCCACCAAAGAACTCATAGGAATATCCCGGGCTCCACATAGTGCCTTTATAATTCAAGGCTGGTTGTAAAGTAAACTTCATACCAGGTTTGAATTTGTCCTGATGAGCTGCTCCCACCTTGACAATGTCTCCGGCAAACTCGTGTCCCATAATTGCCGGATGCTCTGCTACATCTTCATGCACCCGCTTATGTTCTGTCCCCAAAATCGCACATTTGTAGGTTGACATACAGATACTGTCTGACACTACTTTTACCAGAATCTCATCCTCCTTAATTTCCGGTAATTAAAATTCGTCCATTCGCAAATCATTAGCTCCATGAAGTAACACCGCTCTTGT
>CAMWKN010000191.1 GCA_947174825.1 uncultured Clostridium sp. | reverse complement strand
GTCGATAATTAAAAGATAAATTGATTCATTTATACAGTCATGAAACATACAAATTTATGCTTGCTTTTTTGAAATAACTGTAGTACAATAGCATTTGTTGAGTGCTGATATGGCTCAGTCGGTAGAGCGTCGCCTTGGTAAGGCGGAGGTCACGGGTTCGATTCCCGTTATCAGCTTAGTAGAAGGAACCAGAAGTAGATATTGGTTCCTTTTTAACTATCTGGAAATTTATTCATGCAAATAAAACTACTCATAAAAAGGAGATGGATGATTATGGCACAGGCATATATCTTTTTGGCACCAGGATACGAAGAAGTAGAAATGTTGACGGTAGTGGACATGGTTCGTCGTGCGAAATTGGATATAGACATGGTATCTATTACTGATCAGAGAGAAGTAACCAGTTCCCACAACGTTACTGTAGTAGCAGACAAATTATTTTCGGAAGTAGATTTCTCTACAGCACAGATGCTGATTTTGCCGGGAGGAATGCCGGGAACCACCAATCTGCGTGCGTATGAACCTCTTTGCAAGCAATTACAGACATTTGCAGCAGATGATGACAAATGGGTAGCTGCAGTTTGTGCCGCACCAACAGTTTTAGGGGAATTGGGTATTCTGGATGGTCGCAAAGCAACCTGTTATCCAAGTTTTGCAGATAAACTCATTTGTGGGGAATATCTGGAGCAGCCGGTTGTGCGGGATGGGCATGTCATTACCAGTCGTGGTATGGGGACTTGTATTGAATTTGCAGGAGAAATCATTACCGCATTAAAGGATGCTGCTACCGCAGAGCAGATCAAAACGGCGATTGTCTATCAACAGTAATTAAAGAAACCAGACCATGCCCCGTAGCTTGCTGCGGGGTATTTGACTTTCAGTTGAAACCATTCTTAACACGATATAGAAACTTAATCATCTGCTTCACCGAAGGTACGGTTCCATGCACGGACGTCCAGTTTTTCTTCGTAGGCGTCTGCGGCAGCATCGTACTCTTCTTCATTTTCGATATCTTCTAATTCAAAATCATCATTTCCCAGATCTTTGATCCGAAATACATAATATTCGGTAACATTATCAACATTTCCAGGGATCAGGGCAGCATAAAGCTGGTCGTCTATTTCATAAATTTCATCAACATAAAAGTCCTTATCCACACCGTCTTCGTCTGTGAGAGTTACCATAGTTTCCTGAAATTCATATTTGCTATCGTTTGCCATATTGCTATCCTGCCTTTCTATCCAATCTGATGAATATTGTGGTCAATTTGTTCGAAGTGTTCCAGGTCAAAGACCTTACAGCGCACTTAGATGGTGCAGATTTATTGTTGCCATTTGAGCAAGAATGGAACTCTCTTTATTATAAAATGTCAGGAATCCACCCGTCAAGGGTGAAAAAGGCGAATTTTCTTGACATGAAAGCCGTTTATCAGTAGTATCTATTATGATAGGGATAATACAGAATGGAGGCGTAATAAATGTGTGGAATCGTAGGATATAACAGCGATCAGTCTGTGACAGATCTGATTTTAGATGCATTAGAATTATTGGAATACCGAGGATACGACAGTGCCGGTCTGGCTACCATCAATGGCGAAACGGGTAAAACCAAGCTGCGTAAATGTGCCGGCAGGGTAAATGACTTGCGCAAAACCTGTGAAAAAGACAAGAAACAGTCCCGTTGTGGAATTGGGCATACTCGTTGGGCTACCCATGGTGGTGTTAGTGACAACAATGCCCATCCTCATCGACAGGGAAATGTGGTATTGGTGCATAATGGCATTATTGAGAACTACGAGGAATTAAAGGATCATTTCATGTTGTACAAAGATCTGCATTCCGAGACAGATACGGAAGTAGTAGCAGGGGTATTAAACCGTCTGTATCACGGAGATCCCCATGAGGCACTGCGTGAGACTGTCAAGTTGCTCAAAGGTACTTTTGCGTTGGTAGTTATGTTTGATGACCAGCCGGATGTGATCTATGCGATCCGTAATGTCAGTCCAATTGTAGCAGCATATACAGAGAATGGTACGATGTTAGCTTCTGATATTGTGGCGTTGGGGAACCATGCCAAAGAATATATTGTGGTGCCAGAGTACCAAATTGTAGAATTACACAAAAATGAGATCAAGATTTTTGATCTTAAAGGTAAGACACAGGAAATCAAATTTCTCCAAATTGACTGGGATACGTCTCAAGGCGGAAAAGGCAAATACCCATTTTATATGGAAAAAGAAATTATGGAGCAGCCCCAGGCATTGCGGGCAACCATGGAGCAGCGTATTGTAGATGGTCAAATTGATTTGAGTACAGATCAGATACCGGATGAATTATTACAGGAATGCGAGGATATATGTGTTGTGGCATGTGGTACAGCAATGCATGCTGGTTTGGTGGGCAAGTCTATTGTTCAGTCCCGTTTGCACATGCAGATGAATGTGGAGTATGCTTCAGAATTCATGTACTCAGATCCGGTAATTACAGATAAAACATTGGTGCTGGCAATGTCACAGTCCGGTGAAACCATTGATACCTTAGAGGCATTGAAATATGCCAGAAAGCAGGGTGCCAAAAGCATTGCAATTATTAATGTTAAAGGATCTTCCATTGCTAGGGAAAGTGATTATGTGATGTATACTGCTGCTGGTCCGGAGATTGCAGTTGCCAGCACAAAAGCATATACCACACAGGTTGAAGTCTTAATGCTGTTAATCGGACGTATGGCAAAAGTAAGGGGTGTCTTTGATGATGCAGCAGAGAAAGAATATATCCGTAATTTGGAACAGATTCCTATGAAGGTACAGGAAGTTTTAAAGCAAAAGCACGATATTCACAAAATTGCCCGCCAGATGTTGTCTGCCAAAGATGCCTTTATGTTAGGCCGTGGATTAGACTATTCAATTTTATTAGAGGGTGCATTGAAGTTAAAAGAGATCTCCTATATTCATACGGAGGCATATGCAGCCGGTGAATTAAAGCATGGTACGATTGCCCTGATTACGGAAAAAACTCCGGTAGTAGCTGTGGTAACACAGGAAAGGCTCAAGGATAAGGAATTGTCCAATATCAGGGAAGTGCAATCCCGAGGTGCTGATGTGATTTTATTTGTAAAGGATGGAATTGACATGGTGGATGCAGAATATGCAGCAGAATTGACATTGCCTGCCATGGCGGATGAATTCATGACATTTCCGGCAGTGGCTGCCTTGCAGTTATTGGCATACTATGTATCCATGGATAAAGGACTGGATGTGGATAAACCAAGAAATCTGGCAAAGGTAGTCACGGTGGAATAAAAGTGTGTAAGAAACTCTAATATCAACAAAGCACGGAAGGTGCTTTGTTGAAGAGTTACTAACACACTGGGAAGAACGCCACTGCGTTCTTCCCAGTGATAGCCAGATTTAATTCTGGTGTTTGATGCCGATTTTCTGGAATTGTTTTCCGACATACTCCACAATTGGAGCCAGCAGTACCACCATTAATACTGTCATCAAGCCTACCTCTCCGCCAGTGAAATAGCCGAGGATGGTAGCAAAAAGATCCAGTGACAGGCGAATCGGTCGAAAGAATCCGGATTTGCCTGTCTTTTTTTCTAATTTTTCACTGAGAATAAACGGGACAGCATCATAGGGAGCCATGCCGTGACCACTGTTCATATAGCATGCGGCTGCAGTAACAAAGAGTAGCAGTGTAGGTATTAGGATCAGAATGCGTACAGACAGAGATAGTTCCACAGGAATATGGCAAATATCCCTCCAGATCCAACTGAAAAAATCAGCAGCATATCCTACCACCACCATATTTCCTATGGTTCCGGTGCCAATGAGACGGTAATTTCCGATCAATACCAGCATCAGTAGAACCAGATTTAGGAGCAACTGATACGTGCCAAAGCTCATATGTATGGTTCGGGATACACCATAATTCATAGCAGAGCAGGGATCCGTCCCCATTTGTGTCAGCACCAGTAATGACACACCAAATCCCATCATAATAACAGAACCCAGCATCAGCGCAAAAGTTTGTATCCATTTTTTTGTAATTTTCATGGTTGTCTACCTCTTCTTTATCTGTTTGCAAGCAGCCAGATAGTTATATTAATTTTTCTGCCCTTCGCAATGCAAGCTTAAATACCCCGCCCCTTGGGGCGAGCTTGCTAAAAAGAAACTAGGTTTTGCCTCGTAGCTTGCCAGTGGTATTTGACTGCTCGCGTGAACATCTTAGCATAAGGATTTATTTAGAACAAGCTGTTTAATATCCAAGAAAATATATTATTTTTCACAGGGTTTGGTTATTTTGTACATTTTTCATGCTATTTTTATTCATATTGACGAACGACTATCTGTTTCGTGCCTTGCTGCAACAGAATAATCTGGTTTTAAAGGCACTGATTTGTGCACTATTGCATCTGGATCCGAAGAGTGTTACGGAGGTGTCTGTAGAAAATCCTATTGAATTGGGCAAAAGTTATGATGAAAAGGATTTGATTCTGGATATTAAAGCATTGCTGGATGGAAAGGTGGTTATTAATCTGGAAATGCAGGTGGTCAATGAGAGTAATTGGATAGAGCGGTCCTTATATTATTTAAGCCAGTCTTTTAATAATTTGAATCGAGGCGTGGATTATAGAAAAGTCAAACCGACTGTACAGATTGGGATTCTGAATTTTACTCTTTTTGTGGAAGAACCAGAATTTTATGCAAATTATTATATGATGAATGAAAAAACATATCAAAAATATAGTGACAATTTTCGTTTGGCTGTGGTAGACTTAACACAGATTGAACAGGACAAACAGTTCCTTATGGAATGGGAAAAGAAATTAAAAGAAAAGGAACTGGAAATTGAAAGAAAACTACAATCATTGGAAAAATAGTTTGAAAGGATAGTCGGGTATAACTTTATATGT
>CAMWKN010000190.1 GCA_947174825.1 uncultured Clostridium sp. | reverse complement strand
TGCCAAGGCAGTAGGTATTATTATTAATAATCCAGAGCATGAAGATGTACGCAGCCTGGAAGGCGCAGTAGATACCAAAAACAAATGTGTTCCGATTTTTGCAGTACCTACCACAGCAGGTACCGCAGCAGAAGTTACAATTAACTACGTTATTACAGATGTAGAGAAGAACCGCAAGATGGTATGTGTTGATCCTCATGACATACCGGTAGTAGCATTTATCGATTCCGAGATGATGTCTTCCATGCCAAAAGGACTGACAGCATCTACTGGTATGGATGCTTTGACACATGCTATTGAAGGATATATTACAGCAGGTGCCTGGGAGCTGTCTGATATGTTCCATATCAAGGCAATTGAGATTATTGCCCGTTCCCTGCGTGGCGCAGTAAATAACACACCGGAAGGTCGGGAAGATATGGCATTAGGTCAGTATGTTGCAGGCATGGGATTTTCCAATGTAGGTCTGGGACTGGTTCATTCCATGGCACATCCTTTAGGTGCATTGTATGATACTCCTCACGGAGTTGCCAATGCCATTATCCTGCCTACTGTTATGGCATACAATGCAGAAGCAACCGGAGAGAAATATCGCGATATTGCCAAGGCTATGGGTGTAGAAGGCACAGAAAATATGTCACAGGAAGAATATCGTAAAGCAGCAGTGGATGCAGTGCAGCAGCTTTCTGTGGATGTGGGAATTCCGGCTGACTTAAAGGAGATTGTCAAGGAGGAGGATATTCCGTTCCTGGCACAGTCTGCTTATGATGATGCCTGCCGTCCAGGCAATCCAAAGGAGACCAGTGTTGAGGATATTACAGCATTGTATAAGAAGTTACTGTAAGGACTTGTTGGGAACAGTGGTTTGCGTAAGCAAAATTTTCTTCATTAGATTGGCTGTACCAATTTGAGACAACATTGTTCTGAATTAGAATCATCTATGCCCCGGCTTTCTGGAATATAGGGATGCCGGGGTGTATAAATGCCTGTACAGGAATGTAGTATGGGAAATGTTGAAAAAAATGCTTGCATTTTCCACAACACTGGTGTATACTCTATCAAGTACGGTACAAATAACCTACTTGATACAATGTGCGCGTAGCTCAGCTGGATAGAGCGTCTGACTACGGATCAGAAGGTCGGGAGTTCGAATCTTCTCGCGCACGCTACTAAGTCCTTGAGTAATCAAGGACTTTTTTACTCTATAGGAAAGAGGTAGTCTTATGTTTCAAATTCAGAGATTAGAGCAAATTGTCGGCAGGGATCGCATCCGGTCAGAGGAACCCTTATCGGAGCACACCACATTCCGAATTGGGGGACCGGCAAAATGGTATGTGGAAGCGGACACAACAGAGGAACTGGTATTGATAGTGCGCTATCTCCGGGAACAGAGAGAACCCTATCATATATTAGGTAATGGCAGTAATGTTTTGGTGGAGGATGCAGGTATTGACGGTGTGGTGGTCTGTACCCATAATGGCAGAGGCGGCAGTTTGGAATCGGTGGGCTGCTTTACGGAAGAGCAGGAAATGCGACGATTTTTCTACGATCAGGGATATTGTGTTCCGGAGGAAGTGCAGGGGCGGATTTTGTTGTATGCAGGAGGTGGCGCGCTCTTGTCACAGATAGCTTCCCAAGCGGCAAAGGAGAGCCTGACGGGATTAGAATTTGCTGGGGGCATTCCGGGAACCTTGGGCGGTGCCGTTACCATGAATGCTGGCGCTTATGGCGGTGAAATTCAAGATGTGATTGTTGCTGCCAGGATTCTGGATCAGAATGGTATTGTGAAGATCTTAAAGAAAGAAGAGTTGGAGCTGGGATACCGTAGCAGTATTATCCAACGGGAGAATATGCTTGTGCTGGATGCACTGTTTGCCCTGGAACCAGGGGAAGAGCAGCAGATTCGAGCTACCATGAAGGATTATAATGAACGACGCAGGGAGAAACAACCTTTAGAATACGGCAGTGCTGGCAGTACCTTTAAGAGACCGGAGGGATATTTTGCGGGGAAGTTGATTCAAGATGCCGGACTACGAGGGTATCGCGTGGGAGATGTGATGGTTTCAGAGAAGCACTGTGGTTTTGTGGTCAATGTGGGACAGGGAAACTGTGAGCAGGCAAAGCAGGTCATTGAACATGTGCAGAAAACTGTGTTTGAACAGTTTGGTGTGGAGTTAGAGACCGAGATTAAAGTATGGTAAAGAGTTGAAATTTTCTTAACGCAGGAATAAAATCTGCGTAAGAAAAACGAAATCAATTCTTCTGGGCGAATGGAGTGGAGACTATGGAGAAACGATATGTGATTGTGACAGGGATGTCGGGAGCAGGCAGGAGTTCTGTGTTGAAAATGTTAGAAGATATGGGTTATCTTTGCGTGGATAATCTGCCGGTGCGTCTGCTTTCCAAGTTCACAAAGCTGATTGATCTGGAGGGTGGAGATTCCAAACAGGTGGCATTGGGAATTGATATTCGGAATCTGGAGGGATTGGCAGAACTGGAGCATACTCTGGATACCTTAGAGGCAGAGGGATATCATTATGAGATTCTGTTTCTGGAGGCAGATAACAATGTGTTGGTAAAACGTTACAAGGAGACCAGGAGAAATCACCCCTTGGCACTACAGGGCAGAGTGGACAAGGCGATTGAAGCAGAACGGGTTGAATTGTCTTTTATCAAACAGCGTGCCAATTATATTCTGGATACCAGCCATATGCTGATTCGGGAGTTGAAGCATGAAATTGACCGGATTTTCCTGGGAGAAGAAGAATATGAGAATTTTTTTGTGACTTTGCTGTCTTTTGGATTTAAGTATGGTATTCCAGAGGATTCCGATTTGGTTTTTGATGTCCGTTTCCTGCCAAATCCTTTTTATATTCCAGAACTGAAACCGCTAACCGGTAATGATCGGGCGGTGTATGATTATGTGATGGCAGCAGAACAGGCACAGGTTTTTCAGAAACAATTGTATGAAATGGTTCGTTTTCTGATTCCTAATTATATTACCGAAGGTAAAAACCAGATTGTTATCAGCATTGGCTGTACAGGGGGGAAACATCGTTCTGTGACCATGGTGAGAGCGTTGGAAGCCCAGATGAAACGTCTGCCTTATACGGTGAAAATTGAGCATAGGGATATTTCACGTTAGAGAGTAGGAATCGTTTTTTAGGGAGGATCACATGTCATTTTCCGGTAAAGTCAAGGAGGAGCTGGGGAAACAGATTAGTTCGGCAAGGCATTGTCAGCTGGCAGAGTTTGCGGCTTTGTTTCTTCTGTGTGGTAAAGTGAAAAAAAGATCGAAAGAAAAAATTTCTTTGGAGATTCAAACAGAAAACTTGACAGTGGCGAAAAAATCTTATATCTTATTAAGGATGGCGTTTGATACCAGCATAGAAATACGAATTCGGAATCACAGTCTAAGATCTTATACACCTACCTATTTTTTAGTGATTCGGGATCAGGCGGCGGTAATGCAGATTTTAAAGGCGGTAAAGCTATTGGATGAAACGGAAAATCGATGGGGCGACTTTTCGGGGATACCATACCGTCTGGTGCAAAATACCTGTTGCAAGCGTGCGTATTTACGCGGTGTATTTATGGTAGCTGGATCAGTGACCAATCCGAAGAAGGGATATCATCTGGAGATTGCAGTAGTGTCTGAGCATTTATGCAGGCAGTTACAGGAGATGGTGCTTTCCTTTGGCATTGAGGCAAAAATTGTGGAGCGCAAGAAATATTATGTGCTTTATGTCAAAGAGGGGTCTTTGATTGTTGATTTTCTCAATGTTATGGAAGCGCATCTGGCTCTGATGGAGTTTGAGAATGTCCGTATCCTAAAGGATGTCCGTAATTCCGTGAATCGACAGGTGAATTGTGAAACGGCGAATATTAATAAGACTGTTACAGCAGCGGCCAGACAAATTGAAGACATAAGATATATAGAGCGTCGTAAGGGGTTTCGGCAGTTAAATGATGGTTTGCGGGAAATTGCAGAGTTACGTCTGGATTATCCAGATAGTTCTCTGGCAGAATTGGGGCAGATGTTATCTAAGCCCTTGGGGAAATCCGGTGTGAATCATCGTTTGAGAAAACTGAGTAATATTGCAGACAAGTTGCGAGAGCAGCAAGCATTACTTCCGGATCCAAAGGAGGACGAAAGGTCATGATCACAAAGAAAATCAAGATTCAGATCAAAAGTGGATTAGAGGCAAGACCGGTAGCCATACTGGTACAGGTTGCAAGCCAGTATAGCAGCAAGATTTATGTGGAGTGTGAAAACAAAAAGGTGAATGCCAAAAGCATTATGGGAATGATGGCATTAGGCTTGGCAAGCGGTGAAGAAGTGGTTGTATCTGCGGATGGCGATGACGAGCAGACAGCTATGACAGAGATTGAAAAATATTTAAGTTCGGCACATGCATAAAAGAATGGCGAAAGAGATAGTTCATTAAGGGCTATCTCTTTTTTTTTGTTCTTATTTAGGGTATACTATAGAGAAGTATGTTACAGAAAGAGACAGCAGGTTCAGGAAGGTTATCTGCGTACTAAAAACGAAGATTGTTGCGATTTTGGCAGTAGAAATGGGGGAACCTATGAGTTTTACACATCTGCATGTCCATACGGAGTATTCTCTGTTGGATGGCTCCTGCAAGATACCGAAATTGATTGCAAGGGCGAAAGAATTGGGAATGGAACATCTGGCGATTACAGACCATGGTAATATGTATGGTGTCATTGATTTTTATCGTGCAGCCAGAGATGCTGGTATCAATCCGGTCATTGGTTGTGAGGTATATGTGGCACTGGAGTCCCGCTTTGATACACAAAATGTGAAGGGAACGGAACGGTATCATCATTTGGTGCTGCTGGCAGAAAATAATCAGGGTTATGCCAATTTGATGAAAATTGTCTCAAAAGGTTTTACGGAGGGATTTTATTATAAACCTCG
>CAMWKN010000189.1 GCA_947174825.1 uncultured Clostridium sp. | reverse complement strand
ACCATATGTACATTCCATAGGCGAACAGTCATTATCCCCTTCTCTTCCTCCCGAATAGCCTCGTCAGGATATGTAATACCATGAACCATAATACCAAACGATAAATTTGTTTTATCGTATGCACCCTCTCCTTCATCGAAAGAACAGGGTTCTACGTAGCCCTGACATTCTCGTGTTCCCAAAAAAACATCTCTTCTTCCTCCGCGCTCAATCATTCTCCTTGCTATATCATAGTGCTTATTTTCATTTCTGTCCTGAGCTAAATCTTTCCGATTTTCATTCCACTCAAAATGCGCTTTTACCCGATACTCTACATCCCGCAGATATGTATAAAAAGATAAGTCATTTCCTCCATTATATTTAATGGGACGAATCCCCTTAGACTCTGTCTGTATCGGCCTCATAATGCGACATTCGTCAATCACCCATGTAATTGTCGGTTTCCAGTAAATAGATTCTGTAATTCCCTTTAATGCCTGATAAGTAGGTATCTGATAACTGCACTTCTCGCCTCCTGTCTTTGACAGAGGATCGGTAAACAATGCATATCGTCCAAACACACTGTATTCAATTATATTGGGCTTCTCCACTTTGCAAGCCTCCTTTCCTAAAATTTCATCTGGCAGCCAACCACGACATTATTATACTATAAACACTATATTTTTTCTATTATACTTCCTAAAACTAGAGTATTTAATGCTTAAAAAATAAGTGGTTCCCATTCTGTCGTGATTCCACGCTCTTCTGTATAGGCTCCCGGAGCGGCAATCATATATAAACCAGGTATCTTCTCACTGATTGGCTGTATCAGCCCATCAAATTTTTTCAACTGGTTTTCCCGCACATTCACTGTATATCTTTGTGCCTTTCGTATATAACTTTTTATATCTGCCAAATCAGAAGTCTCATGAATAGCAGCCAGAATATCCTGCCCCTTTTTATACGGTACAATTACTCCAAAAGAACAATCATCAATAACCCTATATGCTTGTCCAGCTGTTTTGTATGCCTGATTCATAAATCTCTTTTTTCCCATACATGGGAATCCTTTCGACAAAAGCTCCATAATACTTGTATCCATTTTTTCTATCGGAAAATTCATCTTATCCGCTTCCTGCAAATAAATGTTCTTATAATAATCATCCATCCACCTTGGCATCAGCAGATTTTCCCTACCATCACTTTTCTTATATTCATGTAGAATCAACTCTGTAACCCTAATATTATGCTGTAGCTCTGTCATATTTCCCGCATTCTCACCTTCAAGATTGATTAAATGTATAATGCCCGATTCCATTTCACCATTCCTGTTACAACGTCCGGCGCTTTGCGCCAATCCGTCAAGTCCTACCATCGAACGGTATACACATTCAAAAGAAATATCCACTCCCGCCTCTATCAGATTTGTACTGACTACAACAATTCTCTCTTGCCCTGTATTCAGTTTTTTCTTTATTGTCTCTATTTTGTCGCTTCTGTGCTCCGCACATAAATTTGTCGTGAGATATTCCACATATATATTAAAAGTTTTTAAGATATCATACAATTTCCCTACTGCTGATTTTGTATTCAATATTACAAGGATAGATTGATACTTTTCCATCTGGGCAACAATCTCATTTCCAAGACTCTCAAATGTATATCTCTGACCTACCTCAGGGATATGTATTTTGACCCTTTCAAACCGCTTAAACCAAGTCCCTGCATCTTTTATCATATCCTTAGGTTCACTATAGCAAACCGGACACTTCGCTGTCCCCAAAGCTGGCTGAGTCGCTGTACACAAAATAATATTTGTATGGCAAACAGCATTTAGAAAGTTAATCATATAATTAAATGTATGAACACATTTTATAGGCATTGACTGAACTTCATCAATAATTACAACAGCATGAACCAATCTATGCATTCGTCGAATGGAAGCACTCTTATCTGAGAAAAGCGTATTCATAAACTGCACAAATGTTGTACAGATAAAAGGTTCTTCCCAGTTAATATCCTGTTGCATAAATCTATTCTTATGATAATCCTCATCACTTGCCTCCATATCTCTGACTACAGACGAATGATGTTCCAAAATCCATTCATCCTTTCCCACTGCATCTCGAAACACTTTGGCATTTTGCTCCGTAATACTAATATATGGAGATACATAAATAATGCGTTCCGTATCTGGATTCCGTCTGCAATATTCTAAAGCATAGGCCAAACCGCTCAGTGTTTTTCCTCCCCCTGTAGGTATTGGCAGACAATATATCCCTGCTGGATTCTTTGCAAATTTTCTGCATTCTTCCTGCAGTACATTTCTCCCTTCTAGTATCTCCCTTTCTCTGGCAGTCAACGCTGAAAAACAAATAGACTGTTTTTTATTTTGCATATATGTTTCAAAATTTCTTGCTGCTTCCTGAAATATTTTCTTGCTGTCAACACTTCCCTGCTTTGATAATGTATCGACATTCTCCATAAAATCCGTTGTCGCTTCCCAATCCGCATCAATTAAAATAGATAACATCAGCCGTTGCAGACAAGCCAAAATAAAAGACCGGCACTCCGATAATAGCTCTTTTGCATTTTGCTTATTTGAGGACAATAATAAAGGGGTTAAATTCTCAATTACCCCTTTCATTTTAATCCATATCTGATCAAATTCCTCTTTCGCCTCTGAAAAAATTTTTTCAATCTCATATTGATTCAGATAATCAAGTTTTGCATTTTCACATGCCTCATCATAATCTTCTACCTTGCTTATCTTAACAGAAAACAAATCCGTTCTCTCCTGATTCACACAGTCAAATACTCCATGGTGAGCAGCTATGGCATAGGAAATCAATTCTTTCATAATCTTCGTGCTACCAGAAGCTTCAGCATTTGTTTCATAAAAATATCTAGCTCCTGTAGAAGCATGTGCAATCATTCCATGCAAGCTTTTTTGGGCACTCTCATCGGCATGTATATAATCATCAAATTTCTGCTTATTTTTCCCCATATCATGAAACAGGCCACACAATGACATTATCTGTGGTATTCCACATCTTTTCCCTATTTCTTTGCACAAATACATTGTCTTTTCTGTATGCTCCGCTACTGATTCTTCTCTTCTAAATCCATCATTTGAAATATGTGCTATCAAGTAAACAATCCTCCCATAATAAGCTTAATCTGAATCATCTATTGCATCCCTTTACTCAACATCTTTGTTTTACTTAACTTAGACATTTTAGTCTAGGCAGAACAGACAAAATTTTCGCTTGACAAAACTCCGCTCTTCTTCTAATATAGTTATCAAAGAGAAATGGGTTTTGTGCCAAGTAAAATCTTAGGATTCGAACGGGTTGCTCGTTTCTTTTTTTATGTCCATAATATCATACAGGTACATCTTCCCATCTTTTGCATGACGTATAATCAATGAAACATGAAAAACATTATATCTGCTCGCTTCCCCATCATCATCATAAACCGGAAGTGCAAATCGTGAATCATATCTGTACCAACCATTTGCGGCGCTTCTTTTATGTTTATCTCCATGGTTTTTCCTAAAATGTTTCCCAGTTGCAATCTCTATCATTTCTGGAATTCCCTGTACTGCATTTGCCTTCGCCTTTGCTGCCGTTCCCCGTAAAGAATATGTATATACAGAACCCGTATATTCATCTGGCAGCTCATTTCCAATATATATATTATCCTCTGTATCCACAATTTGATAAGCATTACCAACATAATTCCGCAGATACTTCTTCACATCATCCCAATTTACAGAGCGTTTACCTTTAAATTGAATGTCATTGATCACAACAATACTATTTCCATAAACATCCTTTATCACATCTATATTTCGTTCCATACACTCTCCCATCCAACAAATTTCTACAAACATACCATTATCCCACAACGGCTTAATCTAAAGAAATAGAATATCACACACAACTTAACACTTATGTGTATGATATTCTATCCTCCAAAAATCATCCTTACAAACCAAATGAACAATATAATAGCTTTTTACTACCAACCAGAACTACCCTTATCCCATTTTTATTTCAGTCTCATCCGATATACCACCGGCTTGTCACTGTCCACAAACGGAGCATGTATAATCATTTTATCTGCCTCTCTGGTATATTCTGGTTTTTCCTCATATCCTAACACAGAAAATTCTGTGATAATACCATGGAAGTCCTTGCTATCCTCTCCCATGTTCTTTACAATAATATCCTCTCCATGCTGCTGCATTGGAATAATATAGATACAGTCTCCCTTTACTGTAAAGCGAATATCGGTGGAATCAAAGTCTTTTCGTCCCTCTTCGGAGAACATTCCTTCCACCACTTCCGTATTACCCTCCGCCTGTACCCGCCAAGGATGGGTATCATAAATAGCTTCTCCATTGACGTCCATCCACTGACCGATCTCTGTCAGAAGCTTTACTTCCTCCTCACAGATAGTACCATCCGCCTTCGGTCCAACATTCAGCAGTAAACAGCCATTTTTGCTGACGATATCCACCAGATCCTGCAAAATATCTTTGGTAGTCTTAAAGCGGTTCTGTTCCGTGTAGCACCAGGAATTAAATGCCATAGAGGTATCTGCCTGCCAGCTAAATGGCTTGGCATCAGAGAAATGTCCTCTCTCCATATCTAAAATACCGGTTCCTAACATCATAGCGTCATGCTTATAGGAAATACTAACCGGAATATTCCATTCCACACCTCGGTTATAATAATATGCAGCAAACTTTAGAAGATATGGTTTCACAGACTCATGCTGCACCCACCAGTCAAAATACACCATAGATGGTCGATATTTCTCCACCAGCTCCACATTACGTGCCAGCCAGTCCTCCATGAAATCCTGTGGCGGTGCCGGACTATAAAGATCCTGGTTATCTGGCTCCTCCATCGCCGGATAATAGAAATCGCCTAACTGCATCGGATCCTTAACATCGCTC
>CAMWKN010000188.1 GCA_947174825.1 uncultured Clostridium sp. | reverse complement strand
CCAGAAAATGTATTGAAGCAGGTATCATGCAGGAAGAGGCATATACTCTCAGTGATCTCTATATCCAAAAATCAGATACTCTGCAAAGTATTTCCGAACTTCGTGAACTCAATGATTCCATGGTTATGGATTTCGCAGGATTGATGCAGATTGTCCACAAGAACCAATGTTTTTCCCATCACATCCGCTTCTGTATCAAATATATCCACGAAAACCTACATACTAAAATCACAATTTCTGATCTAGCGAAACAAACTAAATTAAATGCCAGTTATTTGGCAACCTTATTTAAAAAAGAAACCAATATGACCATCCACTCCTATATCCAAAAAAAGCGTCTGGAAACAGCCGCCAATATTTTAATACGAACAAACCATCCCTGCTCTGCCATTGCTCATTCCCTGTGCTTTTCCTCCCAGAGTCATTTCATATCAGCATTCCAAAAACAATATGGCTTAACACCGGGTGAATATCGCAAAAAAAATCTGCAAGCTCCCACAAATGACCATAGCGCAAACTAAGGAATGGAAAAAAGCAATAAATAGGAATCCTCATCATAGGCATATTCATAAGAAACACTGGTGTTATACGGAATATAATCTTTATAGCTTTCCTCAATATTACGGTTCTGAATCAAATCCCGATATGCTTTCTGATATGCCTTTTTATTAGCAAACTGCAGTTCAATACGGGCATGAAGATCCTTCTTTAATCGGGAAGAAAGATACTGCTGGATTTTCTTTTTGTCATAGGACTGGAAGTAGCAGCCTTTTTTATAATAATAGCTCATGGTCTCATCCTGACATTCCGGATAAGTAAATAACGTATTTTCTCTGGTCTGGTAATCCATATATTCGTCAATTTTATGTAAGTTTAAAAACGGATCATCTGCAGTCATAAAATAACGATAATTCACATATGTTTCCCTTGTAGTATTCCGAGAATCCCCCCAGGTCACATCCATCCAGTAATACTGATCTTTCAAGCGCAGCAAATTCCATGAATGGGGAATTTTGATACCACCCTGTTCTATGGAATAACCATTTACCGTAGTACAGGTGATCCCCATCCGTTTACACAAATATTGAAATGTCTTGGCATAGCCGCTGCATACAGATTTTTGATACAACAATACACTGCGGATATCCTGATCGTATTTGGAATTTTCCACATACTCTGTATGATCAATGATATAGTCATACATTGCTTTAATTTGTTTATATTTTCCCTTCTTTGCCGAAATCTCCTGTACAATTTTGTCTGCCTGTCCTTTTAATTCCGTCATTTCCTGTTCCCGATTGGCATCCTCCTCAAAAATAAGATAATATACCTGATCGCTATAAATTTTTGTCTGATATTGAAGGCACCAGAAATACTCCGGATAATCATAGGTAAAAGCATACATAACACGCTTTAATATCTCCGGCGTATAGTCATTTCCGATATAGAATTCATCCTGGCTATGGGCTACTCCATATAATACAGCACGATATGCAGTCTGCTCCTGCTCTGTCAGCTGATCATAATAAAAGGTATATCCCTCCGGCGTTTGTTCCTGCAGCTTCCGCTCCATAGGAAATGGTACTGTCCCTAAAAAATCCGGAATATGCTGTATTCCATAGGAAATACCAAAACCAATCCCAAATACAAGCAGCCATATCAGCAAATTTCGTAACTTCTTCATCAGCAGAAAAACTCCCTATCCTGTTTATTAATTTGTGCTAGAATATGTTCCTTTTCTAATATATACAATTTTGTGAAAAGAAATCAATTATTGGTAGCGCTGCATCCGGATACTGACCTGTATGGAATCCTCTACCGCTTCTGCAAAAACATCTTCATCCGACCGCTTCCCGGCAACTTTACCATAATGGATCGGAATGGCTGCCTGCGGATGTATGGTATTAATATAATCTGCTGCCTCTCTGGCATTCATGGTAAACATACCTCCAATCGGCACCAAAGCGATATCCGTAATCACCTGTTCATTCTCCGGATGATGATCCGTGTCTCCTGCCACAAAAATCCGAACATCATCAACGATAATCAAATATCCCAGCCATCCAGCTTTTTTGGTATGAAATGGCTTGTGAATATTATAGGCAGGAACCGCTTCCACATCCAGTCCACTGATCTGGCGTGTCTGCCCGGCACGCATCCAAACACAATGTTCGGGAGATAATCCTTCCTTGGTAACTACTTTTTTATTAATTTTCTCCGGCAGCACCAAACTGGTATCCTGTTTCGAAACTTTCTGAATATCGTTTGGAGAAAAATGATCAAAATGATCGTGGGTAACAAAAATCACATCTGCATCATGACTTTCCTCTGCGATCTCATAAGGATCAAAATAAATGATCTGGCTTCCAGTATCAATACGGACACTACTATGAAATAAGACAGCAATATTCTCTACCATTTCTGCTACAGAACTCATCAAACTAACCTCCTTCTTTTTCGACGGAAATAACCCGGTTTCATGCGAAACCAGGTTATGATTATTTATATCATCGACACACAAATGTCTGAATTGTATTTAGTCGGAGCTATCCATGCCCTAAACCCCATTGCTTAAAACTCGGTAACTCCTTTAATAGTATTATCATAGCAAATAAATGTGAACAAATCATGACAGGAAAATAAACTTTTTTTAATCTTTTCGCTACCTTATTGCTCACTATAAATTTTTCTTAATTTCCTCCAGAACCTTCTGATAGTGCGCTCCCTCCAAACCAAAATCCATATCCCGATATGTCCATGCAGCACGACCAATTCCATATTCCTCAAATACTGTATGAATTGCCTGATACCATTTGACAGTATCTTCCGGCTCTGCCAAATCAATTACACCATATTCTCCGCAATATAATGCCACATCCCGCTCTTTTGCTACCTGTATTGCTTCCTCAAATATCTTGCGGAAAAAATCTGAGTCAAATGTTCTGTCCAAATGATCCACTTTAGGCATCTCACCGAAAGAATCGCCAAACACAGCATCCAGAGTATCATAATATACCTGATAACTTTGCTCATAGGCAAAACGAAAATCCGGATCCATTCCTGCCACCCAGCTGGCTCCCTGATGAGTAAAGACTAACGGGTCATAGCAATGGAAATTATAAATAATATGCTTATCCTGAGGCATGGCAAGATCTTTGACTGCACGGACATTATTATTCCAATACCCACCTACCAGAATATCAATATCAGGAACCAATGCACGAATCCGCTGAATGCAGGTATCAGAAATCCGATTCCAAACTTCACCATAAGATTGATCTGTAACTTCATTGAGAAGTTCAAATGCCAGGCGGTCTTTATATTTTCCAAATCGTGCGGCAAATTCTTCCCAGAGACGATAAAACCGTTCCTGATACTCCTGACTGGTGAAAAATCCCTCCTCCTGTTCTCCGACATCAAAGGAATATCCTGCCGTTTTATGCAGATCCAGAATCATATTTAAACCATACTCCCCACACCAGTCCAAAATTCGCTGAATATATCCAAAACCTTCTTCCCGGTATCCTCCCTGTTCATCCTCTACCAGATTATAATCCACTGGTACACGCACATGATCGATTCCCCATGTGGCTAAATCTGCAATATCCTCTTTTACAATAAAAGATTCATAACGTTCTTTACTATGGTCACACTGTGAAAACCATCCCCCCAAATTAATACCTTTCTGATAACCCATCCACTGTTTCATAAGCTCCTCCTCTCATATCACCATTTCATCTGGCATCTGCAAAATTCATATTTTATTAATTTAGTTGCACCATACAGCATATTGGATCTCATTTTTCTATTATTATCTGCTATAATAAAGGAAAGATCCATACCGTTCTGTTTGATAATAGCTTATCATACTGTAACGCAAGACAATATCACATTTACGACATATATGATATAATCCCTACTATAAACCAATATTTTTTAGCAAAATCTATTGTGTTACCAAAAACTCCATAAATGGATAATCAGGAGGATAAAATCTCATGAACCACGAATTAAACAAATTATTATTACAGCAACGAGAGGAAGAACACTTTCATATTTCGCTGGAAACGGAATTTCAATTCTACCGCTGTATTTCACAGGGGGATCTCTCCATACTGGATGGGGAAATGATGACAGATCCCACCGAAGGTCTGGGACTGCTTTCCCTTGATCCCCTCCGCAATAAAAAATATCACCTGATTATCTTGATTGCAATGATCACACGATTCTGTATCGAAGGCGGATTACCACAGGAAGAAGGATACACCATGAGTGATTACTATATCCGCCAGGTTGACCAGACCATGGATTCCCGGTCACTATCACTGTTGAAACAGGAGGTAATCACAGAATTTACCAAAACAATGCATAATCTTAAACGGAGACGTCCTGCCTCTCTGCCTGTTATTCAGGCAATGGATTATATTGACCAACATCTGACCACCCCGTTGACAGTCCGTGAAATTGCAGATGCCGTTTCCTGCCACCCTGACTATTTATCCCGATTATTCAAAAAAGAAACCGGCGTCTCCCTAAGCCGATTTCTTTTGGAACAAAAATGCCATTGCGCCTGCTATATGTTAGAAAACAGCACAGCCACCTGTACCGATATTGCCACATTTCTGGGCTTTTCCTCCTGTAGTCATTTTATCAAACGATTCCGGCAAATAGAGGGAATGACGCCAGAGGAATACCGACATTCCAAGATCAGGAACGCTTTTAACGGATATCACGAAACTCCTTGATTTTCTCCATCATCTGTACTGCCCGTACATTCTTTTCCACATCATGGACACGAACCATATCCCATCCATAGACAGAGGCGAGGACAGAAGTAACTATGGTCCCCTCCTCCCGCTGGTCTACCGGCAGATTCAGCGTCAGTCCAATAACCGACTTTCGGGATGCTGCCAATACAAGCGGCAGTCCAAACTGCTTCATCCGATCCAGATGCGACACCACCTCCAAATTGTTTTCATAG
>CAMWKN010000187.1 GCA_947174825.1 uncultured Clostridium sp. | reverse complement strand
TGTCCGGCATGAGCGATGAGGAGCAGATGACGGATAACATCAGCTACATGAAGCAATTTCAGCCGCTGGATGAAGAGGAGCAGAAAATTGTGGAACAGGCAACAAAGATCATCAAGGCTTCCATTGCGATTCCCTGTACGGCCTGCCGCTACTGTGTCGATGACTGCCCGAAGAAAATAGCGATTCCGGATTATTTTGCAGTTTATAACAATTTGAAACGGTTTGGTGGACCCCAAGGGATGGTGGCAAGTACCTATTACGGGAATCTGACACAGACCCATGGAAAGGCATCGGATTGTCTGAAATGCGGAAAAGGTGAGAAACGCTGTCCTCAGCATCTTCCTATCCGTGAGTATCTTGAAGCTGTTGCAGGGGAATTGGAATAGCGTGAAGAGAATTTCTAAGCCTGCAAAAAACGCAGACTAAGAAATTCTAAAACTTCACGCAAGAAGAATGCCTTGAAAAACAGGCATTCTTCATCCGGATTTATGCTGCCGCAGGGCAGCAGCATAGGGAGTTAGTGTGGATGAGAGGTGGTCGAAATGGAAAAGACAAGAAAACTTGGACAGACAGATATTGAGATAGCTGCAATCGGATATGGCTGTATGGGTCAGACCCATTCCTATGGTGTGGTGGAGCCGGAAGCGGATATGGTGTCGCTTATGAAGTATGCGCATGAAGTGGGATATACTTTTTTTGATACTGCCCCGATTTATGGGGAGGCGAATGAAAGGTATCTTGGAAAAGCGGTTGCGCCTTTTCGTAATGAAACGGTCATTGCCACGAAGTTTGGCATTGTGGATGAATCTTTTTTTGCAGGGAATGCGGAAGCCTTAAACAGCAGCCATGATTCTATCTTGGAGCAGGCGGATGCATCCCTGAAAAGACTGGGGACAGATTATATTGACCTTTACTACCGGCACCGCATTGATCCGAAAACAGAGCCGGAAGAAGTGGCGGAAACAATGGCAGAGCTGATAAAGGTCGGAAAGATACGGGCATGGGGCGTTTCCTTTGCCCCGATAGAATATATCCGGAGAGCACATAGCGTATGTAAAATTTCCGCAAGCGAAAATATGTATTCCTTTGTGGCAAGAAATGATGAAGAAACATATTTTCCGCTCTGTGAAGAACTTGGAATTACCTATTTGTCAGCCTGCCCGCTTGCAAAAGGATATCTAAGTAACCGTTATAGTGTGGGAACAAAATACCAGGATGGAGACTGGCGGGCAGACATTAATTTGTTCCGGAAGGAAGGGATTGACGCAAACCATGACCTTATGGAACTGATTCTGGATTTTGCAGACAGGAAACAGGCAACACCGGCACAGATTGCCCTGGCATGGGAAATTGCAAAAAAACCATATTTGGTTCCGATACCCGGGACAACGAAAAAAGACAGAGTAAAAGAGAATTTTGACGCAGTGACAGTGGAATTGACAGAAACAGAGATGCAGGAGATAGAAAAAGCGTTGTCACATATGGATATTGTCGGCATGGGGCGTGGCTGATTGGGGGTGCATGAATCAGTATGATTTTGCTTTTCCTCGTACTTTGTATTTCTGCAAGCGCTTGTGGGCAGACAGACAATGGGCGGACGGATTATGTAGCTGAAAGCGCGGCGGGCAGAAATCAGAATGGCAGCCGGACAAGTGAGACGGAAGAAAATACGAAAGATGAAACAGTGCAGGAGGTGGATGACAGAACACAGAATGAACAGCCGGATAGCAAAGTGTCAGAAGGTCAGACATTTGATTTGGAAACAGGAACCGTAATGCTGAACAGCGGGTACGAAATGCCGATTCTTGGGATTGGAACCTTCCGCCTGTCACAGAGCGAGGCAGAGGATTCCGTATATTGGGCATTGCGTGACGGTTACCGTTTGATCGACACGGCAAGAATCTATGGAAATGAGGCAGGTGTCGGCAGAGGAATTCGGCGGGCGATTGATGAAGGGTTTGTGACCAGGGAGGAAATCTTTGTCACTACAAAGATGTGGACGGATGACTATGGAGATGGTGGGGCTGCCATTGACGCATCCCTGGAAAGGCTGGGTCTGGACTATATTGATGTCTGTGTTATATTAGGGACAAGTTAGGGAAACCTGGCAAAATCAAGGGGTTACGCTAACTTGTCCCCTTATTTTTGAACGGAACCACCGCATTTTTGGTCTTCATCTTGGAGATATACATATATTGCTGCTGGCAATATGAAAGTCTTGATAGTGATTAAGGCGCCATGCTATATCACATTCTTTTTGTAAATAAAAAGGCAGCCGTTTTTCGCTGGGATAAACCGCTGCCATAAGTAGGTTATATTCAGTTTTCAATATCATGATCATTTTACGATTTCTGCCTTTTCGGACATGAGCTGTATCCCGTCATACAGCCCTAACCGATAAGCGGCAATTCCATACATTGCTCCGCAATGGTTATTGGCGGAGATTGCCCTGTCGATGATAATCATCTGGTTCTTATCCAGCTTTAGCTTTTCCATGTTGCTGAATGCTGCATCCTGTTGTTTTAGTGCGTCCCGATAAACTTTATCCCTGCGCAGGACTATGCCTAACTAATTGACAGTAATCATAAATGCGTCAAAACCACCTGTTATACAAGCGGTTCTGATTGATCACACATTTTAGCGGATTTTAACAGCAGATTGATTCCTATTGCCAAAATAATAAGTCCTATTGCTTGTCCCTGCAGGATATTTGATAAGATTAAATCGTTGTCTGCACCCCATCCATAGATTGTGATCAGATTAGTAAAGAGCAGGGAAAAGGCAATCAGATTTTCTGCCCATGTATAACCACGGCGGATAGGATTCAGAAGATTTATTTTAGACTCGGGCTTGTCGGAAGGTTCTTTCTTGGAATATATCTGAAACAATGGATAAATAAGCATCCGCAGTATTAGGATTATCCCATTCAAAATATAAATGGAGCGTGAAAAGGTGAGAATCCGATCCATTTTTATATATTGATATGTTCTTCCCATTGCGAAGATACCAGTCAATATAAGTACGATACTGGCCGCTTTGCAGGTGCCTTTCAGGCTGTCCTCGTTTCTCCCCCAAATAAGAAGATCTATTTTCCCGGTTAGCAGCAATATGTAGTAAACAGTGTTAGAAAAACGCCATAAATTGCCGCCAAAACCAACTGCCTGAATAAAATAAAACGCAGCTAAGGCAATATCCAGAAGACAGGAAACTGCTATTCCGCAAAAGAAACGGTTTTCTTTGATTTTTAGCATTTCTATGTAATGCTCTATCATTTGTTTTGTCATTATTTCGTCTCTCCTGTTATTTCGAATCAATCTGCTCTCTTTTAATAAACTTTTTTTACACAAGCATAAATTTTGCATTTTCCATAACCAATTTTGTAAATTCTTTTGTGTCATACGGAAATTCCCTTTTTATCCATTCAAGCATCATCCCGATTGCTCCGTTTACAGAATAAATAAGCTGAAATTCTTTGTCCAGACTTAAATAATTGCGGTTCACGGATATATAATACTCCAATATCGCATTTTTAAGGCTTTCAAAAAAAGCGTTGCTGTCTGAATCAATAAGCAATACACGGAATTCAAAGGCATTCTCTCTGACATAATCAAAAAAACTTTCTAATTCGGCAGTCTTTACTGTTTTTCTGCTATATCCAGTATTGTCATATACTTTTGGAATATTTGAGATCATTTCGTTTTCAATATCATGTAATAGATCGCCTACTTCTAAATAATGTGCATAAAAGGTTGAACGGTTCAGGTCCGCTTTCTCACAAATTTCCGTAATTGTAATCTTGCTTAAGGGTTTTGACTGTAACAATTCCAAAAGGGCTTCCCGAAATACTTTTTTAGTCATCAGCGTTTTTCTTGATTCTTTCATGCAGTTCTTCTCCCTGAATTTTTTTGAAAACCGTCAAACTTCCTGATTCTGTTGGTTTACTATCAGATTTTGAAATACTGATTGTTGTAAAACCAACAATGTGTATGTTACAATATTTTTTGATGTAAGTCAATACATTATTGGAGGTAATCTTCTATGAGCGAAAACAAAAACAGCTTTGATGTTGAAAAAGTCGTTGACCAGATCAAGGAACTTGTCAAAAAGGGCAATGTTTCTAAAATCATAGTAAAGCATGGTGAGGATACGATTCTGAATATTCCACTGAATGCGGGAATTGCAGGAACAATCCTTGGCCTTGCGGCTGCACCTTGGGCAATCATCACAACAACGATTGCTACCATCGGTTTCAAATGCCGTATCGAACTTCTCAAAGATAACGGGGAAATTGTGGAGGTAATAAATCCCAAGGAATAAAACCAACAATCAGCACAGGGACTGGATGTTGTCAGCAGTATGGTACTGAAAAAGACCAGTCTGGTGTGAAATGGCAGAAGCGGAGCAGATTTTGCTCCGCTTCTTAAAATTTTTCCAAAAAGCTGAAAATCTACACAAAATTTTAGCATTTGGATGCTATAAAACGTTTAAATATTTATTTTGGCAAAGTGAAAGGAAGAAATAATTTATGAGCAACAAGGAAAGTATATCAAATGTACAAAGAACGGGTATTTTAGTTACACTGCTTGCGGCGGCGTTTATAACGTCAATGTCTACCACGGTAACAGCTAATATGATACCAAATTTTACTGAATATTTCGGAGTATCATCCAATCTTGCCCAGTGGCTCACAAGTGGTGCAACTTTGATTTCAGGAATCACGATACCGATAACGGCATTTTTGATCAAGAGAGTACCGAACAAAGTATATTTCTTTTCCGCAATGACCGCATTTACGGTCGGTTCTCTGGCGGCTGTTTTATCTGTTAATTTTCCCATGCTGCTTATAAGCAGATTGTTTCAGGCTGTCGGCTGCGGTATGCTGCTGTCGTTTGCACAGATCGTTCTGCTAAGGATTTATCCGAAAGAAAAGCACGGAACCATTATGGGTGCCTATTCCATGGCGGCAATGGTGTCCTCGGTTGTAGGGCCTACATATGC
>CAMWKN010000186.1 GCA_947174825.1 uncultured Clostridium sp. | reverse complement strand
GATCGTTATGAGCAGGTGTCTGAGGAGAAGATTGATGCGATAGTAGCGGGAATTGAAAATAAGCATGCAGACAATCTGATGGTAGAAGATATTCAGGACATGATTGAGCAGAAACTGATGAGTGAACACAAATATGCCCTGGCAAAGAAGTATATCATTTACCGTTATACCCGTGAAATGGTACGACGTGCCAATACCACAGATGATTCCATTATGAGTCTGATCCAGAACAGTAATAAGGACGTTATGGAAGAAAATTCCAATAAAAACGCTTATATTGCCTCTACACAGCGTGATCTGATTGCCGGGGAGGTGTCCAAGGATCTGACCAAACGTGTGTTGTTGCCGGAGAAGATCGTCAAGGCACATGAGGATGGCGTACTGCATTTTCATGATATGGACTATTTTCTGCAGAGTATCTTTAACTGCTGTCTGATTAATATAGGGGATATGTTGGAACATGGTACCGTGATGAATGGTAAACTCATTGAAAGCCCTAAGAGCTTCCAGGTGGCTTGTACCGTTATGACACAGATTATTTCTGCGGTGGCAAGCAGCCAGTACGGTGGACAGTCTGTGGATGTCCGTCATCTGGGCAAATATCTGCGTCTGACCAAGGAAAAGTACCAGCAGCATTACCAGGAGAAATATGGAGATACCGTATCCGAAGAAGTACGGGAGTCTTTCGTGATGGATCGTTTACATGATGAACTGCGTTCCGGAGTACAGACGATACAGTATCAGATCAATACTTTGATGACCACCAATGGGCAGTCTCCGTTTGTTACGATTTTCCTGTATCTGGACAAGGACGATCCTTATATTGAAGAGAATGCCATGATTATTGAAGAGATTCTGAAGCAGCGTATTGAAGGGATCAAGAATGAAAAGGGCGTCTATGTGACTCCTGCATTCCCGAAATTGATCTATGTATTAGATGAGCATAATTGTCTCAAAGGTGGGAAATACGATGATCTGACCCGTCTGGCTGTAAAATGTTCTGCGAAACGGATGTATCCGGATTATATTTCTGCCAAGAAGATGCGGGAAAATTATGAAGGAAATGTATTCTCTTGTATGGGATGCCGTTCTTTCCTGGCAGCATGGAAGGATGAAAATGGCGAGTATAAATTTGAAGGACGTTTCAATCAAGGTGTTGTCAGCTTGAATCTGCCGCAGATTGCTATTGTAGCAGAGGGAGATGAGGAAAAATTCTGGGAATTATTAGAGGAACGTCTGGCGCTGTGCTTTGAAGCGCTGATGTGTCGTCACCGTGCCCTGGAGGGAACTTTGTCCGATGTCAGCCCAATCCATTGGCAGTATGGAGCCATTGCCAGATTAAAGCCGGGCGAGACCATTGATAAATTACTGCATGACGGTTATTCTTCCATTTCATTGGGATATATTGGTGTCTATGAGACTACCAAGTTGATGACAGGTGTTAGCCAGACCGATCCAAGGGGAACTAATTTTGCCCTGCGTCTGATGAAACGTCTGCGTCTGGCATGTGATACCTGGAAACTGGAAACAGGTTTAGGTTTTGCCTTATATGGAACACCGGCAGAAAGCCTGTGTTACCGCTTTGCAGAGATTGACAAGAAGCGTTTCGGTGTGATTAAAGACGTAACAGACAAGGGATATTACACCAATTCTTATCATATTGATGTACGGGAGAAAGTGGATGCCTTTACGAAGTTTACCTTTGAGAGCCAGTTCCAGAACATTTCTTCCGGAGGAGCTATTTCCTATGTAGAGCTTCCAAATATGCGTCACAATATAGAGGCATTGGAAGATGTGGTACGGTTTATCTACGATAATATCCAGTATGCAGAGTTTAACACCAAATCGGATTTCTGCCATATCTGCGGTTATGATGGGGAGATTATCATTAATGATGATCTGGAATGGGAGTGCCCACAATGTCATAACAAAGATAAGAACAAGATGAATGTAACCCGTAGAACCTGTGGGTACTTAGGGGAAAACTTCTGGAATGTGGGTAAGACCAAGGAGATTAATGCCAGAGTGCTTCATTTATAAACGAGGTATGATTGAAGGAGAGAAGGATTTTTACATCAAGGATGCACGTGTGGCGCATCCTTGATGTGTTTCTATTCCACAAAGTTGTTTGTTTCTGAGCGAAAACAAATAGCTTTGTTCCGACACGAGAGACTCTTTGAGATTTCTCGTGCAGTTTTTTGCGATAAATTTAATTGCTCAGAAATGAGGTTGTTATGAATTATGCAGATGTGAAACGCTGTGATGTAGCCAATGGTCCGGGAGTCCGGGTATCATTGTTTGTCAGCGGCTGTACTCACCATTGTAAAGAGTGTTTTAATCCGGAAACCTGGGATTTTGCTTATGGAGATCCTTTTACCGAAGAAACGATAGATTTGGTAATGGAGTATTTGAAACCAGATTATATCAAAGGGCTTACCCTGTTGGGCGGGGAGCCATTAGAACATGAAAACCAAAAAGGATTACTACCTCTACTCAGGCGGGTTCATGAAACATATCCCCAAAAAACAGTCTGGTGCTTTACCGGTTATGATTTTCAGCAGGATGTAACAGGCAGAATGCTGCAGGAGTGGCAGGAGACAAAAGAGTTACTATCCTATATTGATGTCATTGTGGATGGTGAGTTTGAGATTGATAAGAAGGATTTGGGGCTGGTGTTCAAGGGGTCCTCGAACCAGAGATCCATATTGGTACAGGAATCTCTGGCAGGAAATGGGCTGGTTTTCTGGGAGCCACCACAGTAATTGCAGGGTTGTCAATGTATAATGAAAAAATAAATTATATCCATAACGGCTGTTGATCGTAATAATGCCAAGGTATTTGGTAAAATTTTCAAAAAATTTCTTGAAATTTATAGGTAAATTGGGTACAATAGACCTTGGGTAACTATTAGACAGGCTTTCTAGGTCTAATATAGTATAAAAAATATTTTTTAGGAGGATTTTGACATGGCAGTTAAAGTTGCAATCAATGGTTTTGGTCGTATCGGTCGTCTTGCTTTCAGACAGATGTTCGGTGCAGAAGGTTATGAGGTTGTTGCTATCAACGATTTGACAAGCCCTAAGATGCTTGCTATGCGGTTTATGTACGAGTCTTCTCAGGGTAAATATGAGAAGGCTGATACGGTATCTGCTAGTGATGATTCCATCACAGTTGACGGAAAAGAGATTAAGATTTATGCAGAGCCGGATGCAAACAATTGTCCTTGGGGAAAATTGGGTGTAGACGTAGTTCTGGAGTGTTCCGGATTCTATACTTCTAAGGATAAGGCACAGGCACATATCAATGCAGGTGCACGTAAGGTAGTTATCTCTGCTCCAGCAGGAAATGATCTGCCTACTATCGTATACAATACAAACCATGAGACATTAAAAGCAGATGATACTATTATTTCTGCAGCTTCTTGTACAACCAACTGTCTGGCACCTATGGCAGACGCTCTGAACAAATATGCAGAGGTACAGTCTGGTATCATGGTAACAATCCATGCATATACCGGTGACCAGATGACATTGGATGGCCCACAGAGAAAGGGTGATCTGAGAAGATCCCGTGCAGCAGCAGTAAACATTGTTCCTAACAGCACAGGTGCTGCTAAGGCAATCGGTCTGGTTATCCCAGAGTTAAATGGTAAGCTGATCGGATCTGCACAGCGTGTTCCTACCCCTACCGGATCTACTACTATCCTGACAGCAGTATGTAAGGGTAATGTAACTGTTGAGGGTGTAAATGCAGCTATGAAGGCAGCAGCAAACGAGTCCTTCGGTTACAATGAGGACGAGATCGTATCCAGCGATGTAATCGGTATGAGATTTGGTTCTCTGTTTGATGCTACCCAGACTATGGTTAACAAAGTAGCTGATGATCTGTATGAAGTACAGGTTGTATCTTGGTATGACAATGAGAATTCTTACACATCTCAGATGGTAAGAACGATCAAATATTTCTCAGAGTTAGCATAATGCAGGGATTGATTTGATAGTTCTCGAACGATCAAATATTTCTCAGAGTTAGCATAATTTAGAGAATAGATTTGATATATGTATGACTCATAAGCGGGTCCGGTCTGTATAGGGCCGGATCCGTTTTCAGTATATGACAGACAGCAGATATTTCTGTATCTTAGAGGTAGTGTGGTTTGTCGGAAAAATTAATAGAAAAGAGGAGAATTCATGTTAAATAAAAAATCAGTTGATGATATCAATGTAAAAGGTAAGAAAGTATTAGTTCGTTGTGATTTCAATGTTCCATTGGATGCAGAGTTAAATATTACCGACGAGAACCGTCTGGTGGCTGCACTGCCTACCATCAAGAAACTGATCGCAGACGGTGGAAAGGTGATCCTGTGTTCTCATTTAGGTAAGCCAAAGGGAGAGGCAAAACCAGAATTATCTCTGGCACCGGTTGCAAAGAGATTAACCGAGCTGTTAGGACAGGAAGTGAAGTTTGCAGCAGATGCCAACGTAGTAGGTGACAATGCCAAAGCAGCAGTAGCAGCTATGAACGATGGTGATGTAGTGCTCTTAGAGAATACCCGTTATCGTGCTGAGGAGACCAAGAATGGCGAAGCATTATCAGAGGATCTGGCCTCTCTGGCAGATGTATTTGTTAATGATGCATTCGGTACTGCCCACAGGGCACATTGCTCTAATGTTGGTGTAACAGAATTCATCCGCAAGAAAGGCGGAGATTGTGCAGTAGGTTATCTGATGCAGAAGGAAATTGACTTCCTGGGGAATGCAGTAAATAATCCAGAGCGCCCATTCGTAGCAATCCTGGGTGGTGCAAAAGTTTCTTCCAAGATCTCTGTAATTGAGAACCTGTTAGATAAGGTAGATACCCTGATTATCGGTGGTGGTATGGCGTATACCTTTATGGCTGCCCATGGGGAGGAAGTTGGAAAATCCCTGTTAGAGGAAGATTATAAGCAGTATGCATTAGATATGGAGAAAAAGGCAGAGGAGAAGGGCGTGAAGTTCCTGATTCCGATTGATACCGTAGTAG
>CAMWKN010000185.1 GCA_947174825.1 uncultured Clostridium sp. | reverse complement strand
GAGAAAAAGAGACTGCCCGCCTTTTATTATCGTTTATTTACACTCGTTAAAATAATAACCACTTGCTATTCCAGATCTGATCGCCTATAATTAGAGATTAAACAGCATCAAAACCAATCCCAAAGGAGTGCTTATGAAAGAAACTTTTAAAATTATGAAAGAAACTCTTAAAAATAACAAAAAACTCATTCCTTTGATCCTATATCCCTATGCCTATTGGATTAACGGCACCTTTTTTGGTAATAGCATGTTCCTTGCTCTCATCTATAATATCTATGTCCTGTTTATTACCATCTATTACCCTATTTTCGTTATCTACAATAAAATTCCGGCACACGATGCTGCTATGATAAACCTGCTTATCAAAGGTTTACAAATACCTGCCTATCTCTATCATTTTATATTGGGAATTGCCGGAGTGGCGATAGGACCAATTTTTGGCGTCCCGATCATTATATGGGTTATCATTGTGGATTGGATTACGATCATGTTGACTGGCATCTGCTCCATTGGCTGTCATGTACAAATGAAACGGGAGGGGCTAATATCTACCGTTAAAGCATTCTGGATGCTTATTGGATCATTTGTATACTGCATAGATGTATTTATCGCAATAAAATATGTCATAATCTGCAAAAAAATAACGCAGACAGAGATATCTTCCATATAGCCAATCCGCAATTATTTTTTAGAATGGAGAATAACATGAGTTTATTGATTACCTTTTTTCTGGGCATCTTTTTCTTGATCGGTGCCGCCGTGATAAAACTGGCAAAAAACAGTGAATGGATCGAACAACTGTCGGTTTCACTGGCATTTGGTTCCATGACGGCATTGGTGGTGCTGGAATTATTACCGGATATCATTAATGAATTTGCTAAAGAACATTTGATTAGTAGTTTCATTGCTGTTATCCTGGGAATCGCCGGTCTGAAAATCCTGGATCTCTTTATTCCGGATCATGATGGCGACCTGGAAAACGCAACCAAAGATCATCATGACAATATGGTGCATATCGGCATCATTTCTGCCATTGCCATTATTCTGCACAACACGGTAGAGGGTATGACAGTATATAGTGTCACGCTGGAATCTCTCCGTCAGGGCGCTCTGCTCTCTCTGGGGGTGGGACTGCACAATATCCCTATGGGCATGCTGATTTATTCCTCTCTGGAAAAAGAACGACAGAGCAAGCGCTATGTGGTATTATCACTGGCTGCCCTGTCTACTTTCTTTGGTGGTCTGCTAATGACCCTGATCAGTCCGTGGTTAAACGAATACTTCATTGGTTTTCTGATCAGTGTCGCCCTGGGAATGATTCTGTATATTATTTTCTTTGAGCTGATCCCAGATCTACTGCGTCGAAAACACTGGGGATTGTCTGTAGTCGGAATTATGTGTGGTGTTTTGATTCTGATGTTGGGAACGTTATTGGAGTAATTTATTTCACCCTGTAATTAACAGAAAAGAATACTCTCTCTGAACCAGTAAATATTACAGATTCTGTGCCAGATCAATTCTATGACCTGTCTTTTCTGCCTCCATTACCAGCTTATCGAAAACTTCCCTCGTCGGAATAAAAATACAGTAACTATCGCTATCAATATCCATAGCTGCTATGACATAGTCCTCATCCGACCACTGTTCGGACAGGATTTTAGTCCACTCTGTAATATCAGAATCTTCATCCAATTGATTCTCATCAATACGCAGACTATTTCCGGGAATGATTTCACCCATGCCATAGATAAAATCATCCAACTCCACGTTATAGTCAAATTCAAATAGCTTCCCTGCTTCGATAAAAGCATCCATCATTCCTAACCAGATAATCGTGTCATCGTCGTCAGATTCTTCCAGCCCTCTTTCCTCATACTGGTCAGCATGTTCCTGATAAAACCCACTGGGATTCTCTATACATTGTTCCAGCAAAGTTCTGGTATCCACATCTACCTCAAACAGATCCACAATAGTTCTATAATGTGAGATATTGCTATCTGACTTCTCTTTTTTCTTCCATTTATCAAAAAATCCCATATCTTACTCTCCCGCCTTACAGGTAATCAGCCAAGGTGCTGGCTGGGTATTGTAGGTATGTTTGCTGGTCAGTTTTGATACCGTTACCTGGATCACTTCCGGATCACGAATGCCCAGTTTCTGGCAAAGTGCTGGCATGGAAGCTGCCACCACAAAGTCTAAGGTATAGATTACAAACTCCATCTTTGGATTTAACTTCAATAAAAATTCCATTTCCTGCTCCATGCTGGCAGAAGCCACCAACATGGTTACATCCGGCACCGGCAGATCCTGAATATTCTCGGCATCCACATGATCCACAATCGTGACATTATTCAAGCCAAACTGATGAACATTATCCTCTAAGGTACTGCGGTCTCCGGAATTATATTCCACAGCAATCACGGTGCCTTCTCCATCCAGAATCGCTGCTTCTACTGCAATGGATTCTCCCGAAATCACACAGATATTTTTTCCTTCATTGATCTGCATTTTTGATAAAATAATGGCACGAATCTCAGATCCCACATAACGAACAGAACCAGTGGCAAATACCCGGTTATCCATACCGAATTTAATGGTACTGCGTGCCTGGTCATTTAAGATCAACATACCTGCAGAGGCATTGATGCCACGGTCTAACATATCAGCAACCTTGCTCTTTTTGATCGGTCCCTCCGGCTCACTGCCCTCATTATAGATCACAGTGCAATCTCCCAAACCGGCATTAAACATCCGATAAAAGATATCCTTATGCCCTGCCTCGGTAAATACCAAAACACTGCGGTGTGCTTCCACTGCCGGAATCAGATTCTTATTTTTCCGTGTAATATCCAGAATCTTGACATGCTCCAGATCTACCTCTGTATTATTGGAGAAGTATTCCAACCAAGCTAGAACATGTGAATTATTAAAGATATGATTTTCCATCATAAGTACCTCCTTTACCTTTTCTACTATTGTACCAAATTCATACAACAAGAGCTAGTCTCTTTCATCAATTTTTATAACACAAATAAGTAGACAATATCTTTCTTATTTCAAATTTTTTCATCATATATCGACATAGTAATTCCTGTTTCGGATTTTTTCTACATAGTTATACAAAAAATTCCAATTTCGGAATTTTTGTTGCAAAGTGTTCTGAGAAATGCTAAAATTGGAATATAATATAAGAGAGGTGTTCACTATGGTATCGCGACAAGAATATTTACAACAGTTAATTAACTGGAAAGATGAGCAAGTAATCAAAGTAGTATCCGGAATACGACGTTGTGGCAAGTCCACCCTATTACAACAATATCAAAATCATTTAATAAACAACGGTATTTCCAAAGAACAAATTATATCCATCAATTTTGAAGACCTGGATTTTGAAAATCTGTTAGACTATGCAAAACTGTACGACTATCTCAAAGAGCAACTATGCGAAAACCAAATGACATATATCTTTCTGGATGAAATCCAAAAAGTTCCGTCATTTCAAAAAGTCGTTGACAGCCTGTATATCAAAGAAAATGTTGATTTATATATCACTGGTTCCAATGCCTATTTGTTATCTGGTGATCTGGCAACACTATTGACCGGCAGATATGTGGAAATTTCTATGCTGCCTTTGTCCTATCGGGAATATTGCGAAGCTACCGGCATACCATCCTCGGATGATCTGTTTTCTGATTACATGAAGTATGGCGGTTTCCCCTATCTTGCCAACATGGACCGCACAGATGAAAAAGTGGATATGTACCTGGAAGGCATCTACAATACCGTTATCATCAATGATATTGAAGAACGCCAGAAACGGAAAGAAACTGACCCATCCAAGAGAAAAATAAACGATATTTCTTTGTTGAAATCCATTGCAAAGTATCTGGCAAGTATCATTGGCAGTCCGGTATCTGTCAAGAAAATTACCGATTATCTGGCCTCCAACGGCAGAACAGTATCTCCCAATACAGTCAATGATTATATCAATGCACTAACAGAATCCTTTGTCTTTTATACAGTCGACCGATTTGATCTGGTAGGAAAACAGATCTTAAAATCCAATAAAAAATACTATATGGTGGATTTGGGAATCCGAAACCATATTTTACCCCGGAAAAATTACGATCTGGGATTCTCCATCGAAAACGTGGTTTATTTTGAACTGCTAAGACGAAGATATCATGTCAACATCGGCAAATATGGTAATACAGAAGTAGATTTCGTTGCAGAAAAACAAGGATCTGTCGAATACTTTCAGGTTACTGCCACGATGGCAGCCCCGGAAACCTTTGAACGAGAAATGACTCCGCTGCAAAACCTTAAAGACAACTATCCAAAAACTGTGCTGACTCTTGATCGGATTGCACTGGGAGATTACAACGGAATCATGGTAAAAAATATCCTGGACTGGCTCATCTCTTAACCAATCCAGGACAACTCTTCTACTCCGTCCACAATCCACGCTTTTTCAATAAATGTTTCTCAATCACAGAGAAAATACATTTATCAATTAAAATTCCGATGATTACAATAACCAGCATTACTAACATAACCTGGTTAATATCTGCCAAATCACGACCGGTAATCAAAGTCTGTCCCAAACCAATAGAAGTGGTCATAACCTCACCTGCCATCAATGCCCTCCAGGCAAAGGACCAGCCCTGCTTTAATCCCGATACCAGCTCCGGCAAAGCTGCCGGAAAAACCACCCTGGTATACAACTGCTTTTTTGAAGCACCCATGGTTAAAGCCGCCCGAACATAGATTGGCTGAATATTTTTGATGGCATTATCTACAGAAATCGCAATGCTGAATGCCGCACCCATAACCACTACAAACAGAATCGCCTGGGTAGACAAACCAAACCACAGAATGGAAAAAGGCACCCAGCACACACTTGGCAAAGTCTGTACTCCCAGCACAATCGGCTTGAGATTCTTCTGTAAATATTTGAAGTGATTGATCAGCAAGCCCAGAGAAATACCGATCAAAACTGCAATGGCATATCCACTGACTCCACGGATCAGAGAATTGACTATTTCAGCCCCTAATGT
>CAMWKN010000184.1 GCA_947174825.1 uncultured Clostridium sp. | reverse complement strand
TTGTTGATTGATGAGCGTCCGGAGGAAGTGACAGATATTAAAGAATCTATTATGGGGCACAACGTTGATGTGATTTATTCCACTTTTGACGAATTACCGGAAAATCACAAACGAGTATCGGAAATGGTAATCGAGCGTGCAAAACGTCTGGTGGAGCATGGACAGGATGTCATGATTTTGTTGGATAGCATTACCCGACTGGCGCGGGCATATAATCTGACGGTGCAGCCAAGTGGGCGTACCTTGTCCGGTGGTCTGGATCCGGCTGCGTTATATATGCCGAAACGTTTCTTTGGTGCTGCCAGAAATATGAGAGAGGGCGGCAGCCTGACGATTTTGGCAACTGCCCTGGTGGATACCGGCAGCAAGATGGATGATGTGGTTTTTGAGGAGTTTAAGGGAACAGGTAATATGGAGCTGGTGTTAGACCGCAGACTATCTGAGAAACGGGTTTTTCCGGCAATTGATTTGCCAAAATCCAGCACCCGCAGGGAGGATTTGTTGCTGACGCAGGAGGAGATAGAGGCAAATTATCTGATGCGCAAAGCCTTTAATGGAGTGAAGTCGGATGAGGCAGTGGAGAAAATTATTGAAATGTTCCGCAGAACCAAAAACAATCAGGAATTCATTCAGTTAGTCCGCAAAGTTAAGATTGTATAGCCGGAAGTTTATTCTCGCGAAGGCAAAGTGAAGATGTGCAAATGAATTTGCACATCTGAGCGCACCCGCGGGGGCAAATACCCCGTAGCTTGATGCGGGGTATTTGACTTTTCGACAAAAGGATCTTGACAGGAACGAAAATTAATAATATAATTGTTAGATGTGGCGTGTGAAAGCTGACCAAAGCCCCGGTAATGCGATCAGACGCAGATAATATGAAAATTTAATATTTCGTTTTAGATTAAGTTAGGAGGTACTGGGATGAAAAGTTATATGGCTAGCCCATCCACAATTGAAAGAAAATGGTATGTAGTTGACGCTACAGGACATACATTAGGCCGCCTTGCATCAGAGGTAGCAAATGTGTTAAGAGGTAAGAACAAGCCTACTTATACACCACACATTGATACTGGTGATTATGTAATCATCGTAAATGCAGAGAAGATCAAAGTAACTGGTAAGAAGTTAGAGCAGAAGATCTATTACAATCATTCCGATTATGTTGGCGGTATGAAAGAGACTACTCTCAAAGATATGCTGGAGAAGAAACCGGAGTATGTGATTACACATGCAGTGAAGGGAATGCTTCCAAAGGGATCTCTGGGTAGACAGATGCTGAAGAAGCTTCATGTATATGCAGGATCAGAGCATGAGCAGGCAGCACAGAAGCCAGAAGTATTAGATGTTGTTGAGAGAGCATAGTTAGAGAGGAGGATTTATCGTGGCAAACGCAAAATTTTATGGAACAGGTAGAAGAAAAAGCAGTATTGCTAGAGTATATTTAGTACCAGGTACTGGTAAGGTTACTATTAATAAGAGAGATATGGATGAGTATTTTGGTCTGGAGACATTGAAGATCATCGTACGTCAGCCAATGGAAGCTACAAATACTACAGATAAGTATGACGTAAAGGTTACTGTTCGTGGTGGTGGATTTACCGGACAGGCTGGTGCAATCCGTCATGGTATCGCCAGAGCATTACTGACAGTAGATGCGGATTATCGTCCGACTTTGAAGAAAGCAGGATACCTGACTCGTGATCCTCGTATGAAGGAGCGTAAGAAATACGGTCTCAAGAAGGCTCGTAGAGCACCTCAGTTCTCAAAGAGATAATTTACGAGGAATTTTGCAAAATTACGGAAACAAAGAAAAACCCTTGCAAATGTACAATTTGCAAGGGTTTTTCTTTGTTTGAAAATAAGTATAAAACATTGTGAAAAGGTGTTAAAAAAAGTGTATAGGTAACACATAGGTAACGTATAGGTAACACTATATAAGGTTGATTGCGTCCAGTAATTCCTGTATGTCTAAATGAGTATAAACACGTTCGGTTAGCGTCTGAGTGCCGGAATGACCGACGATCTTTTTGATTGTTGTCTGATAAACCTTGGCAGCAGCCAAAAGGCTGATACAAGTATGGCGGGTATCGTGCGGACGATGTTTAATGTCAAGCTCTTTCAACAAAGGTTTCCAATAACTATCATAATAATTTCTATACTCAAAATGTTTACCGTCGAGAGTGCTTAAAAGATATTCGCACTCATTTTTGTTGTACCAATACTGAAAAAACGGAAATATTTTATCGGCGATAGGAACTGCCCTGATACCTGCCTTGGTTTTGGAATGACGGATATTAAACCATCGTTCTTCTAAATGTACATCATCTTTTTTTAGTTCTAGCATCTCAGACACACGAACACCGGAGTAAATCAGCATAAGTATAACTGTCATATACTCATTATAATCAACGTTATCCCAGATCTTTTGTATTTCTTCATCCGTAAAAGGGGAGCGGTCTATTTTGTTCGGATTACCTGCGGATTTAATATCTACATATTCAACAACGTTCTTGTCTTTAGTTATAATTTCGTTCATTACGGCATAGTCAAACATTTGCCCTAACAATACTTTCAATTTTCTCAGAGTAGGGGTGTTTTTGCCGGAATTGTCTACAACATTCTGCAAATGAGATAATTTAATATCTATCATGCGCATATCTTCCAATGAGGAACATAATTTATAAGCGGCTTTATATCCTTTCACGTTGCTTTCCGATACTTCTTTGAATTTTCTTTCAGACCATCTGTTATATACCTCAGAGAAAGTAATCTTGGAGGCATTTACATCATAAGGATTTGCGTTATATTCCGCCAATGCCTGCAAGCCAGCTTGACGACTAGGATAGTAGCCGATAATGATTTTTTTCTGTTTTGTGCGTCCGGTATCTGGGTTTATCTCCCAGCCATCAGTTTTAGTTACAATCCAGGGATTGCGACGATTTCCGCTAAGTTTTTTTACGGAACCATAGCCATTCGGCAGACGCATGGCACGACGCTTAGATTTTCCATTATCCATGATTACACCTGCTTTCTAAAAAATAAAATGATAATAGTATTTATAAAAATAAGGCTCATTATATAAAAAAGCGTATAAAAATAAGCCTACACAAATTTATAGGCTTGTGGTATAATAGTCTTGCGACAGAGTATTATAACAGCCTACAAAGTAGGTAAAACGACCGTCTTGTTGAAACAGGGCGGTTTGTTTTGTTTATCTAAAATTTATAGTTAATGCCGCTTTGTTTCATAATGGCATTGGCTGTATGCCGTGATTTGATTTTGGTATCAACGGTAACATGGCGATTTGATATAGGACTAAACCAGATATCATGATCGCCTTTTCCGTGCCGGACAAACTTACATTGATTTTGCAAAAGCAGTTTGCGTACTTTCTTTTCGTATTCTGCCATTATAAAACCATCCTTTCGCGTCGTTCCAAAGTAAATACAAGGGAAATGGGATTATTTTCTGACATATTTAATGCAAGTAATTCTGGTACGGTCATACGAGTGCGTTCTAATAAAGCGTCAAAAGAGCCAGATTCTAAAACTAATCCTGGCACATCATCACTAGTAGCAATCCATACGTTAGCGTCATTATCCCAAGTGAATCTGATAATATATTCCATAATAGCTACCTCCAGATCTATTTGATTTTTTGTTACTCTGATTGTAAAAATATTTTTATACTGTATTATGATTGCGTTTGCGCCCACCATTTAGGGAGGGAAACGCATGATCAGAAAATATATTTATTACAACGATAAAACTGTATTCGCTTTATGCTACAGAGCAACAAAAACAATATACTATAATACTAATTTTAACGCCAAAACAAAACTTATACTATTTATGTAACATTTTGTGGTGGGCGCTAACTTGTTTTGCTATTTCGATCATCCATATCCATAGGTGGATACATTTGTTCTAATTCTTCTGGGGTACCAGGTGCTCTTTTGTAGGGATTTGATATTTTGTAGGAACTTGGTATTTTGTAGGGATTTGGTATTTCGAATGCATTTCTAAAAATATCATATATAGCTTTACGGACTTCTGGATCTAATTCCATAAAACCACGAACGATTTCTTTTTCTTTAACTGTAAGTCGGTTTGCATCGGCATATTCATCCAGTGAAAAAGAATCTTTTTCTACAAACATTTCCCCGGTACCATATCTTAACCATTCCTCATGAACGTGAAACTCTCTGCAAATAGAATGAATAATTGGATCACTAGGGATATTTCTGCCCAGTTCGTATGTAGCAACGGTATTTTGTTTCGATCCTATTCTTTCGGCAAAAGCTTTTTGCGTTAAATCCAATGATCGTCTTAATTGTTTGATACGTTCATTCACATTTCTCACCTCACTTTTGACAATTAATATATCATTAAAAAATCGGTATGTCAATAAAAAATCGCATAATCAACAAAATGATATTGACAATATTGATATGGCGATATATAATTATCGCAAAATCAATAAAAAAGGAGGGGAGATCATGAACCATGGTATGGAAATATTACTGGATTCCAAGGAAAAACCGGAAATGGACAAGATCACAAGTCTTATCAAAGAGATGAGCGACACAGACCAGGATAAGATGTTGTTTTTCTTACAGGGAGTAAGATTTGCAAAAGGATTCCAGAATACTGAACAAAAGGATACAGCGACAAGCAGAACATAATAGGAGGTAAGAATGGCAAAAGGAATAAGCACGGCAGAGGCAGCAGCGATTATAGGAGCATCGCCACAATTTGTAAGGGTGGCGATGCAGCAGGGAGTATTAAATATTGGATCATGCGTCAAGATGTCATCCATATGGACCTACAATATCTCGCCTAAATTACTGGCTGAGTATACCGGTAAGGACATAGAGGAAGAAATCAGAAAATTGCGAGGAAAGTAAAAAAAGTGTAGATAGGAGAGCTGAAATGTTACTACAAGATGTTTTGGAAAAAATGCGGAAAGCAGACAAAGTGACCGTAAGAGTGAAAGGCAAGGAGCTATTTTGCGGTAACGTATATCAGTGCCAATTTAGAAAAGAATTATTGCTAAAAGAAAT
>CAMWKN010000183.1 GCA_947174825.1 uncultured Clostridium sp. | reverse complement strand
TTTCAGTGCTATGCCATGGCGTATCAATCTTTTCTGAATGAGGAATGTGCTTCTGGAAAAGAAGCAGGAAATCTCATTGGAAGAAATCTGTCCCAGTTTGCGGATAGACATTATGATGAAGAATTGACAATTGCGGACGAACTGGATCAATTGATTAAGAACTTACGATCCTAGTAATGGAGTGATGGGAATGTCAAAAGATGACAAAGGAACATATATGGTGTAGCTGATATGGAAAAACAGCACAAGCAGAAACAAAGAAGAAAGGAAGTGTCAGATATGAGCGTAGTAATTGGACATGCATCGATTGATGAGAGAGGCAGAGCAAGAGGTGGTCAGGCGGGAGATCAGACTGGCAGGGAGGTATATACCCGTAACTGGTATAACCATGGATGGAACAAGGTAATCCGTCCAAAGGATGAAAAGGAGGCTGCCAAGATCGCAAAAGCAATGGAAGCAGCGTGCAACAATAATAACATTGGCTATGACCAAAATCAACGTACCACCCTGTATGAACTGGCAAAAGCCAAAAAATGGGATATTGCAGCAGTAAATAAAAAATGTGAGACAGATTGTTCAGCGCTGGTGGCGGTCTGTGTCAATGCAGCCGGCATTCCGGTTTCCGGCTCCATCTATACAGGAAACCAGGCTGCGGCATTAGAAAAAACCGGTCATTTCAAAATATTAACGGATGCAAAATACACCAAAAGTGATAAATTACTGAAGCGTGGTGATATTTTGCTCAAAGAGGGAAGCCACACGGCAATTGTAGTATCAGTGGATTGATGATTCAGATGTCTGGTGGCGTTAGAGTTTGATAAACTTTTGCCCGTTCTATTGCCTACATATTACGAAGGTGGCTAAATAGCAGCGTTTGTTAACCATCTTAGTAATAGCATCATCGGATTGCGTGAAAGGAGGTTTATCATATGAGCAGAAATATGCAGGAAGAGACAGAAAGTACAATGACAGACAGAGAGGAATCTGGTGGTGGGGATGCAGAATACCAGGATAGCAATTTTATCCGCTTAGAGGAACTGGTCTATGCTCCGCTTCATGCTCTGGTAAAATCCAATCAGCAGCTGCGATCCGAAGTTTTGGAGACGGTGCGCAGTATGGCAACGGTCAGGCAGCAGGGGCAGGAGGAAATTATTCAGCTGAATCATATGAATGTCGCTTATGACCAGATTCGAAATGAGGAAGAGGACAACAGTAGAGTGGATAAACTGCAGATGCAGTTACCACTGCTGTCGTTGGTTCCTTTAACCAGCCTGTCCATTGAGAAAGCGGATATCAGTTTTTCAGCAGAGGTATGTGTGGACGGAGAGCAGGAAGAAAATGTGGTCAAGGCACGAATCTGCTCTCCGGAACAGAGGGAAAGTGACTTTCTGCCCAAAGTAAATTATCACTTACAGGTAGGTGCTGTTCCAGCAGCAGAGGGAATTATGCGTCTGACAGATCTGCTCAGTGCAAATCAGGTAGTGCAGCAGACGGATACTATGCCCATGGGTGCGCAGGGAAAACCGGGTACAGCGGAGCAAAAGCAGATCTGGAAGGAGATTGACTGCCTGAAAGCAAAAGTAAAAAAACTGAAACTGTTATTTCAGAAAGTGCAGCGTATGTTAGAAGAGCAGGAGAAGATGTATCAGATCAGCAAGGACGGTTTTATGGAAAACGTATATGATTATGACCGGGATAAATATGCAATGGTGAAAACCAATATTATGAACCGGATTATGAAATACCAGACACGGATCATGGACCTGGAAATCGCTTATGGATTGGATCATGAAGACGAGTAAAGAGAAGGGAGGGATATTATGGCGGCTATAGAGCAGTTTACAGGGATGGATATGGAACAGTTAGTGGCTGCGCCATTGGTGGCAGCTTGTGATGCACAGATACAGTTGGCGCGTTCTACGGCAGGATTTATTCAGCAGGTGGGCGTGGACGAACAGGGCAAGACCCGAACGGCCAGCTTTCTATATCAGCAGGAAGAGCCGGAGGGAAGCATGCAGGAGAAGCGACAGAGCATGAAGGTAGAGGTTCCTCTGCTTGCCATGGTTCCTGTTCCCAATCTGCAAATTGATGAGGTGGGCTTAACCTTTGATATGGAAGTTCGGCAGAGTGAAAGGAAGGAGACCGAAATGCAGGCAGGCGGTAACCTGGAAGGGGGGATCGGTTTTGGTCCGGCAAAGGTGTCCATGCGAGGGACGGTTAGTTCTCATAGCCAACATACCAGAGAGTCGGACTATTCGGCAAAATATCATCTTGAGATCCGTGCTGCCAATCATGGGACACCGGAGGCATTGGAGAGGGTGCGTGACCTGATGTTAACTGGTATTGTTCCGTCTCCGGTAAAAAGTGTTGCAACACAAAAGCAGAAGGGTGCCGTATCAGTTAATGCTAAAAATGGAGAAAAAGACTAAGTGGCAGCATGTTTGGAAGTGTGACTAAATAGCAATTGCAAATAGGAAATGGAGAGAACCATGGAAATTATAAAAAATAAAAACGGGCAGAAATTTAGGTTAGAGCTTATTGGTAGATTAGATACGACCACGGCTCCCCAGTTGGAAGAAGTGATCAAAAATGAGTTGGATGGGATACAGGATCTCATGATTGATATGAAGGGATTGGTTTATTTATCTTCTGCAGGACTGCGAGTGTTGCTTTTGGCACAGAAGAAGATGAACCTTCAGGGGAGTATGGCTGTATGCAATGTGGGAGAGACCATTATGAAGGTATTTTTTATTACTGGTTTTGATGAAATTTTAACCATTATCCGCCCACAAGAGAATGAGCAGACTTTTTTCATTGAGGCTAAAACAGACAATTTGGATCAGGTGTTGGATTTTATCAGGAGGACATTGGAAAAGCAGGAATGTCCTGTCCGTATTCTAGGACAGATAGAAGTGGCAGCGGAGGAGATATTTGTTAATATTGCCCGCTATGCATATGAAACATGAGTTGGCGATGCGGGAATCCGGGTAGAGTTGGAACAGGATCCGCTGCGTGTAGCGATTACCTTTATGGATCACGGTGTGCCGTATGATCCGTTGCAGCGGGAGGATCCCGATACTACTTTATCCGCAGAGGAACGACAGATCGGAGGTCTGGGGATTTATATGGTAAAAAAGAGTATGGATGCTGTCTGTTATGACTACCAGGATGGTAAAAATATTCTGACGATCCGTAAGAACTTGTCGGATAGAGGGGAGCATTAATGGAAGAAAAGCTGTTGGAATGGATTCGGGAAAATGCAGATACTGAATTTGGAAAGCTGCACCGATTCCATTCCATCCATAGTATTGAAGATTATCAGAAATATGTGCCGCTATCGGATTATTCCGATTATGAAGATGCCATCCGGCGCATGTACGCAGGCAAAACCAATATTCTGACGGTATATCCGGTGTATTGCTTTGTTACCACTAGCGGTAGTGTGGGAAAACCCAAGAAAATTCCTTTGACCAGGGAGGGACTGCGCCCCTTTGCCGGGATTTATGGCAATGTGATGAAGCAGATTGGGGAGAAATCTGGGAAACATATCCATTTATCCCTATTTCCCATTGATCCGGATGGTGAAGAGCGGGAGATGATGTTGACGGCAGCAGCGTACCGTTATTTATATGAAAGAAAGCTGTTTGATCCTGAACGCTATGTGGGAGGAAAAGAATGCTTGTTTTCAAGGGAAACCGAGAGTTCCTTATACATCAAATTGTGGTGTGCCCTGGGGGAGGAAAATCTGCTATCCATTCAAAGTATCTTTCTGTATGATGTACTGTTGTTTTTTGCGTATCTCAGGGAGCATGGTATGGAGATATTGTCGGCAATGGAAACAGGTGTTATTCCGGCAGAAATAAAGCTTTCGAAAGAAATGAAAGCACGGTTGCTGACCCGCTTGCGTCCATCGGGGGCGAGAATTCGTTTTTTGAAACAGGAATTAAGCCTTGGATGGGAAGCGATTGCTCCCCGCATCTGGAAGCGATTACACATGATTAGTGGAATTGGAGGAAGTTTTTTTCGATCTCGGGAAAGACTGCTCCGTCAGTACACAGGAACGGTTCCGTGGCAGTATTTTTTATATGGTTCTTCGGAATGTCTGGCTGCCTATGCGGAGGAACTGGAATGTCCCTATTATACCTTGATACCGGAAGGTGGTTTTTTTGAATTTTTGGATCGGGATACCAAGAATGTTTATACCATGCAGGAAGTAAAGGAAAATCAACAGTATGAATTGGTTATTACAAACCGATCGGGATTGTACCGTTACCGTCAGGGAGATTTGGTCAGGATTCAAGGTTTTCGAAATGGAATTCCCATATTAGAAATCCTGGGGAGGATTAACCAGGTTCTCAACGTGGCAGGTGAGAAAATGAATGCTGCTATGTTAGAAGCAGCCGTTTTGCGTTTCTCGAAGCAGCAGGGAATTGCATTCTATGATTATGCAGTGGCTGCGGGGGAATCCGGTATTCCTGTAGGGTATCTGATATATTTGGAACTGGAAAGAGGACCGGTGCGGGAAACGGTAGATGAAATGTCCCATAGCTTTGACCTTGTTTTGCGGGAAGTAAATCCGGATTATGATGATTTGCGAAATTTAGGAAGACTGGCGATGCCCCAGATAATTTGCCTGCGGAAGGGAGAACTGGAACGCAGGAAGAAATATCGAAATACATCACAGAATAAGCCAGGACAGCCGATATTGCGAGAACCAATTCTGCTGAAATAAGAGTGGAGAGACAAGATGGAAGAGGGAAACTGTATCTTAAAGGAAACGTATCAAAAGGCTTTACTGCCCAATGTGATTATGGCCTTAGGTAGTACGATTCCTGTTTTTATGGATAGTATTCTGGTTGGAAGAAAATTGGGTGACAGTGGTATTGCAGCGGTTAATCAAAGCCTTGTCGTGTCCTTGTTTCTGTGTACATTAGGATCATGTATTGCGGCAGGAGCCATGGCAGAAGCGAGTTATTGTCTGGGCAAGAACCAAATATCAGAGGCGAACCGGATCTATTGCTTTTCCGTTGAAATATTGTTCATCATAGGGGTTCTGATTACTGTCGCCGGGGTA